>JAGQIT010000312.1 GCA_020431135.1 Myxococcales bacterium
CGGGGTCGTTGGGGGCGACCACGGCTCGAGTGTATGCGACCCGCTCCGCCGAACACAGTCGAGCGAGGGACCTCGCGCCGATCGGCGGAGGGACCTCGACCGACGGCGTTCGGCTGTCGAGGCGCGGCGGAGCGCCGTCCTGGGGCGCCCCATAGGTGACGCCGGGGCAGCCGACGGGGACGCCCAGCGCAATTGACCGCCGCCCCTCCCCAAGCGCTGAAGCTGGGGAGGGGCGGAGGGCGTAGCGAGCCCGCGGAGGGCGTGGACCTCTGCGATGGGTCGCTACAGCGAGCTGCAAGCGACGCCGTGGTAGACGACGTAGATGTCGCCGCTGAGGCCGTCGATGGTGTTCGAGGTCGTCGTCGCGCCGCCCAGGTCGACGACCAGCGGGTACTGCCCCGGCGCCACGGTGTACTCGTTGTTGACGTCGCGGGGGAGCGGCTCGCTGCCGACGTAGAGGTGCTCCTCGTTGAGGACGTGGTCGCCGACGCGCTGGAACTCGAGCGTCGCCGTCGCCCCGTCGTAGCTGACCGCGAGGTCGCCGATGTGCGCGCCCTTGTCGGTGTCGCACTGACCAGCGCCGGCGTAGACCGGCCACACCGTCGAGGTGCCGGCGCTCACCGGGCCGTTGCTCCACCCCCAGCGGTGGATGCCGTCGTCCTCGCCGTTGCCGTCGAAGTCCGCGCCGATGAAGCAGGTCGCCGCGTCGCCGCCGAAGGCGAAGGCCGTCTCGCAGGCGCTCGGCTCGGGCTCGGGCTCCGGCTCGCCGTTGCAGCTCAGCTCGAGCGTGAAGTACTCGGCCCAGCTCCCCTTGTCCGTGAAGCCGTCACCGTCGCCCCAGCCGGTCTGCGTCTCGAAGCCGCCCTCGCCGTTGTCCTTGCGGACGGCCGCGTGCGCGGCGAGGTAGGCGGTCACGGGCTCGCAGACCTCGTCCGCGCCGTCGAGGCCGAGTTCGCACAGGGGCACGGCGAAGCTGTGCTCGGTCGCCCCGGTGATGTCGCCGCTGTTGTAGGCGAAGTTGCCGATCTTCGGGTTGCCCTTCTTGTTGGTGGGGATGTCCGCGAGGTCATCCCCGGCGGCGAGGTGGGCCTCGACGAGCTCCCAGCCGCCGGTGGTCGCGTAGGTGACCTTAAGGACGCCGGTCGCCCCGGCGCCGCAGGTCGCGGAGGTGTCGGCCGCGTTGTCGACGGCGGCGCAGACGGTGCCGGCGTCGATCGACTGGCCGGCGAGGAGGGCGACGCAGCCGCCCTCGCCCGCGATCTCGACCGCGCGCTCCTCCGCGTCGGCGTTGGGAGCGGAGTCCTCCGTGTCACAGGCGGTCGCGGTGAGGGCGAGCGTGAGGGCGGTGAGGGCGGTGAGGGCGGTGGAGAGCGGGCGGCGGAGGGTCGTCATGGTTGTTGTTCCTTGTTGGCGGACGCTCCTATCCAAAGCAGGCCTCGCACCAGCCAAGAAAAATGTGCAAAATCAACGTCTTGTGTGTCGGCGCCGACTTCGATGAGACAGTCACCTGTCTCAAATGAGACGGGGGGCCTGTCTCGCACACTGTCTCACCGCGCGCGTGAGACACCGGGGCCCGCGGACGCGGCTTCGAGGCGCGACCTACTCCGAGAGGTCGAGCGCGTCGACGTCGATCGCGTGCGTCTTGAGCCAGCGATAGAAGGTCGCGCGACCGATCCCGAGGAGGCGCGCCGCCTCCGAGCGGTTGCCGCGGGCGAGCCGCAGCGCCTCGATGATCGCCGCCCGATCGTTGCCGCCGCGCGCGACCGAGACGAGTCCGGGCCGATCGACCGCAGCGCCGTCCGCGGGGGCGCTCGATGTCGCGGGAGTCGGTCGCTCGAGGAGCTCGGGCGGCAGGTCGTCGACGCCGAGGAGCTCGCGCGACGTGTGGATCACCGCGTGCTCGAGCGCCGCCTTGAGCTCACGGACGTTGCCCGGCCACGCGTAGCGCCGCAGGCGATCGAGCGCCGCCGGGGCGATCCCGCGGACCGCCTTGCCGCCGGTCACGCGCGTGTCCCTGAGGAAGCCCGCGGCGAGGGCCGGGACGTCGCAGAGGCGGGCGCGCAGCGGCGGCACGTTGATGCGGGCGATGCGGATCCGGTAGAGGAGGTCCTCGCGAAAGTCGCCGGTTCGCGTCATCGCCTCGAGGTCGCGGTGCGTCGCTGCGAGCACCCGCGTGTCGACCTTGCGCGTCTGCGCCTCGCCTACGCGGATGACCTCGCGCTCCTGGAGAACGCGGAGGAGCGAGCGCTGCGTCGCCAGCGAGATGTCGCCGATCTCGTCGAGGAAGATCGTCCCCCCGGAGGCGGCCTCGAAGAGCCCCGGCTGATCGCGCGTCGCCCCGGTGAAGGCCCCCTTGACGTGGCCGAAGAGCTGCGAGCTGAGGAGCGTGTCGGTGAGCCCGGCGCAGTTGACCGCGACGAAGGGGCCGCCGCGCCGCTTGCTCGCCTCGTGGATCGCCCGCGCGACGAGCTCCTTGCCGCTGCCGGTCTCGCCGCGGATCAGCGCGGTCCAGTCGCCGGCGGCGACGCGATCGATCGCCGCGTAGAGCTCGCGCATGACCGGGCTGTCGCCGATGAGCCCGAGATGGCCGCCGCGCTGCGCCTCGACGCCGCGCTTGGTCCAGCTCGCGGCGATCCGATCGACGAAGCCCAGCGGATCGGGCCCGCCCTCGGCGCGGTTGCGCTCCGCGAGGCGCTCGGCGACGATCAGCGCGAGGCTGCCGTAGAAGCGCCCGGTCATCGCCGGGTCCGCGTCGAGCACCGCCTTGAGGCGCGCGGGCGGGATGCACAGGTAGCGGCCGGGGACGTCGAGGATGACGTTGGCCGTCGTCGTCTGGCCGCTCAGCAGCGAGATCTCGCCGATGCACTCCCCGGGCCCGATGTGCGCGACGGTCCGGCACTCGCCGCCCTCGGCGATCTGGACGCTCGCGCTGCCCTCGACGAGCATGATGAGACCCGGCTGCGTCGTCCCCTCGCGGACGAGCGCGGTGCCCGGGGCGGCGGCGACCTCCTTCGCCGAGAGCAGCAGCGCCTGCCTGTCGCCGGTTGTCAGCAGCCGTAGTTGCTCGAGCATCCGTCGGGGAATGGTAGCAGTCGACAGCGAGCGCGCGTGAGGTTCGCCGCGGGCCTGCGGGGGTCCTCGTGGTGCCTGTCGACCCCCTGGTCGACGGGGCCCTGTGGATTCCTCGAGCTCGACGCAGACCTCGTCCGCGCCGAGGGTCTGGACGCTTGCGGCCGGCGGGTGAGGTCGGTCCGTCGACCTCCGTGAGAGAGGACGCCTCCTGATCGCCCTGATGGTCGACGCTGCGGCTGCGAGCCCTACGCCTCCGCTGAGGGAGTGCCCGTCGTCAACGATGAGAACGTGGTCTCTGATACGGAGTGGGGGCGGACGCCGTCGAGCGTCGAGCGGCTTGCGTTCGGCGCGAGCCGGAGCTTCCGCTACCGCGGGCAGAGCTGGAGCATCGGCCGCGACGAGCGCGGCTTCGCGTCTGAGTTCGCGGAGCCGATCCCCGTCGACGTCCGCGAGGGCGCCGAGGAGCGCGGGACGGGCCTAGCGACGGCACATGTCCTCTGCGATCGGCGCGAATGTCACGCCAGGGCGCAGGGCGGGCGACGACGGCCGCGGGCGCGGCCCCTGGCGCGGTTCTGTCGGTTCGGACAGGCCGAGTGGATGGCGCCGCGGAGGCGCCCGAACGCCGCTCGGCGGCGTGTCGGCGCGGTCGTGCGGAGGCCGGTCACCTCGCGCGTCGCGGTCGACGCCGCGGATGTCGCGGCGGCCGGCTGAGGAGCGCCGACGAACTCGCTGCGTTCCGGCCGTCGGGACGCCTCATCAGCGCGCGAGCGGATCGCCTGGGCGGCGAAAAACCAGGTGAGTCCGCGCTTGTTGGCGCAATTCTCGGGTGCAATCCTGCGGTCATGGTTAGTGACAAGAGAGTTCTTCGTATCGTGTGGGCTGGCGCCCTTGTGCTCGGCGCGTGCTCAGGTGACGACGGCGCCACGACGGACACCAGCGATGCGACGACGATGGCGACGACGGCGACGACCGGCCTCACGACGAGTACGACGACCTCGGAGACGTCTACGACCGCCGACAGCCTGTCGACGACGGGGACGACGGACGCCGTGGATCCCGTCTGCGGCAACGGCGTCGTCGAGAACGGCGAGGACTGCGACGACGGCA
>JAGQIT010000313.1 GCA_020431135.1 Myxococcales bacterium
TTCGGCGCGTGGCCTCGCGCAGCAGTCGCTGGCGCTCTCGGCTTCGCCGAAGCGCCGCCGTATCGGGCGTACCGCGAGCTTCGTCGGAGCCGAGAGCGCCAGCGAGGGCGAGCGAGAGCGCGTGGCGATTTGCGGGACAGCCTCCTCGCCGTCCGCCGGCGCGCCCCGAAGCCGCCTCCGCGTGCGCCGGCCCCCACGCCGCCGGGTGACGGCGGCGGCGACCCGTGGTAGATGGCCGCGGGGCCCTCCTCTCGATCCGTGATCGCCCGGGCCCGCAGCCAGGAGATCCCGATGCCCGTCGCTGACTTCGCCACCTACTGCCGGATGCTCGACAACGCCAAGGCGAACCGCTTCGCCTACCCGGCGATCAACATCACCTCGCCGTCGACGATCTCGGCGGCCCTCGCCGCCTTCGCCGCGGCCGGCTCCGACGGCATCATCCAGGTCAGCACCGGCGGCGGCGAGTTCGCCTCCGGCGTCGAGGTCAAGGACGCGGCCCTCGGCGCGATCTGCCTCGCCGAGTACGTCCACCGCGTCGCCGACCGCTACCCGATCTACGTCGCCCTCCACACCGATCACTGCGCGCCGTCGAAGGTCGACCCCTTCCTCCGCCCGCTGATCGCCGAGACCGCCCGCCGCCGCGCCGCCGGCCTCCCCAACCTCTTCTCGTCGCACATGTTCGACGGCTCCGAGCTGCCGCTCGACGAGAACCTCAAGATCGCCCGCGAGCTCCTCGCCGAGTGCGCGCAAAACGACCTCATCCTCGAGGTCGAGGCCGGCGTCGTCGGCGGCGAAGAGGACGGCGTCAACAACGAGGACGCGCCGGCCGAGAAGCTCTACACCACCCCCGAGGACATGGTCGCGGTCGCCAAGGCGCTGCGCGAGGTGAGCGGCGGCCGCTACATGTTCGCGGCGACCTTCGGCAACGTCCACGGCGTCTACAAGCCGGGCAACGTCAAGCTGCGCCCGACGATCCTCCGCGACGGCCAGGAGGCCGTGGCCAAGGTCTACGGCGACGACGCGCGCTTCGACCTCGTCTTCCACGGCGGCTCCGGCTCGGAGCTCAGCGAGATCCACGAGACCCTCGAGTACGGCGTGGTCAAGATGAACATCGACACCGACACGCAGTACGCCTTCACGCGGCCGATCGTCGACCACATGCTCAAGAACTACGACGGCGTCCTCAAGATCGACGGCGAGGTCGGGAGCAAGAAGGTCTACGACCCGCGCGCCTACCTCAAGGCCGGCGAGAAGGGCATGAAGGCCCGCGTGCTCCAGGCCTGCGCCGACCTCCGCTCGAGCGGGACGACGCTCGCCAAGCGCTAGCCCTGGAGAACCGACGATGCTGGTCTACATCGACGCCGAGCGGCCGGCCCCGCGCAAGCTCCAGCCGGTGATCGACGCGCTGCGCCGCGACCAGGTCGTGATCTACCCGACCGACACGGGCTACGCCTTCGGCGGCGCCCTGTCGAGCGCGAAGGCGATCAGCCGCCTGCGCAAGCTCAAGGGGATCAACCCCAAGCACCCGAAGCCGCTGACCATGCTGGTCAACGACATCGCCGACATCGGCCGCTACGCGCACATGGGCACCTCGCTCTACCGGCTGATGAAGCGCCTCCTCCCGGGGCCCTACACGCTCGTCCTGCGCGCGACCTCGGACACGCCGCGGGCGATGTACAACCGCAACCACGAGGTCGGCATCCGGATCCCCGACAGCCCGGTCTGCCGGATGCTCGTCGACCTCCTCGGCGAGCCGCTCCTCACCGGCTCGGTGACCCCCGCCGAGGAGCAGTTCGACCTCGAGGAGCCCGAGATGCTCGAGCACCGCTTCTCCCGCGACGTCGCCGTGGTGATCCACGCCGGGCCGCTGTGGCCCGACCCGTCGACGGTCCTGAAGTGCACCGACGACGAGATCGAGGTGCTGCGCCAGGGGCAGGGCGAGCTGCCCTTCTGAGCCGCCCGCGCCGCACCGAAGCGCTGTCCCAAAGGACAGGATCACGGCGCGGCGTCAGGGCGCCCGCAGGCCGACGGCGGCGGCGAAGATCCCGAGGCTGATCAGCAGCACGAGCCCCTCGAGGGCGCCGCGCACGGCCGGCCGGGTCCGCCGCGCGGTGAGCTGATGGACGAGGGCGACGACGATCGCCAGGGCGACGAGGCCGAGCTTGAGGTGCAGGCGGCCGTAGCTCCAGGCGTAGCCGCTGGCCTCGACCTGGGCGACGCCGGTGACCAGGGCGATCGCCATCGCCGCCCACGACACGCGGCCGAACTGCCGGGCCGCCGCGCGCAGGACCTCGCGCTCGACCCCGGCGCGGCGCAGGGCGACGACGAGGGCGCCGAGAACGATGAGGCCGCCGGTCCACACCGACGCGGCGAGGAGATGAAGCCACCGGATCGCCGGGAGGTAGTCGGCCATGGCGAGGTTGTAGCCCAAGACGAGCCGACGACGCCGGGCGCGAGCTCGCGGCACTTTCCGCGCCCGCGCCTCTCCTCTCCCCGCGGCAGATCTTCTCCCTTTTTCGCCCTCTCCCGCTCCACGACACGGGACGCCGCCGAGGTGAACAGCGTCCACCCGCGTCGACCTCGACGCTCTGCAATTTTGGCAGAGCTTGGGGCGCTCGCCGTCTTGCGCGCGGGCGCCCCCGTCGGCACTCTGCGCCCCATGGCCAAGGCCCACGACACCTGGAAGGTGCTCCCGCACATGCCTATCGAGCGGCTCACCGACCACGTCTGGCGGGTCCAGGGGAGCCTCGAGAACATGGCCCTCCGGCGGGTGATGACCGTCGCCAAGCGCGGCGACGGCGGCCTCGTCATCCACAACGGGATCTGCCTCGACGACGCGGCGATGGCGGAGATCGACGCCTGGGGGCCGGTCCGCTACATCCTGATCCCGAACGCCTACCACCGCCTCGACGCCAAGGTCTTCAAGGACCGCTACCCCGACGCCGAGGTGCTCTGCCCGGCCGGCGGTCGGGCGAAGGTCGCCGAGGTCGTCGCCGTCGACGGCACGTACGCGGACTACCCCGCGGACGCGGTCGTCTCCCTCGAGACGCTCGCCGGCGTCGGCGAGGCCGAGGGCGTGATGATCGTCCGCGAGTCGGCGGGCACGACGGTCGTCTTCAACGACGCGGTCTTCAACATGCCGCACGCCAAGGGCCTCGCCGGCCTGATCTTCCGCTACGTCACGACGTCCACCGGCGGCCCGCGAATCTCCCGTCTCTTCCGCCTCTTTGTCATCAAGGACAAGGCGGCGCTGCGCGAGCATCTCCTCCGCCTGGCCGACCTCGAGGGCCTCAACCGGATGATCGTCTCGCACCACCGGATGGTCGAGGGCGACGCCGCGGCGGCGATCCGCACGGCCGTGGGCCACCTCTAGCCGCCCGCGAGCGGCGTCCTGTGTGGCCCCGCGCGCGGGACCACTGCCGCAGCTCGCATCGCCGCGAGGAGATCCATGCGTACATGCACCCACGCGGCCGCGCCCACACGCGCTCGGAGCCAGCCGGACGCCCGCGGCTCGGGGCCGTGTCGGCGCTCGCCCTAGCCTGATAGGATCGACGCGGTCGTGCGCGCACCCCCACCACCGGAGCACGGGAGCGCGCTCATCATCGTCGATGAGCGCGGCCGGCCGCTCGTCGACGCGATCGACGAGGACCTGGCGACGCGCCTCGGGATCGCCGACAGCGACGTCACCGGCGCGCCGCTCGCCGACTTCCTCGGCCTCGACGACGACTCCCCGGCGTGGGCGGCCCTCCGCGACGGCGACCGCCACCACTTCGTCAGCCACGCCCGCGACGCCGAGGGGCGCCCCGGCCTCCTGGTCGTCAACCGCGGGCGCACCCTCGACGAGCCGCTGATCGCCACCTACGTCGACCTCGAGGCCGCGATCCTCCCGGCGACCAGCGACCGCGAGGCCTTCTTCTACGCCCTCAGCGAGTCGCTGCCGATCGGCCTCTTCGTCACCGACGCGCGCGGCGTGTGCAACTACGTCAACCCGCGCTGCGCGGCGATCATCGACCTCGCGCCCGAGCAGGCGTTCGGCTTCGGCTGGACCACCGCCTTCCACCCCGACGACCGCCAGCATCTCGTCGACTCGTGGCGCCGCGCCCTCATCGCGGGCGAGGCGATGGCGATCGAGGCGCGGATCGTCCGCGGCGACGGCGAGGTCCGCTGGATCAGCGCCCGCGCGGCGATCATGCGGGGGGCCGAGCGCAACCTCGGCTGGGTCGGCCTCATCGACGACATCAGCGCCCGCCGCGAGCTCGACGAGGCCCGGCGCAACGCCGAGGCGGCGCTGACCTCGACGCTGCGCTCGGTCGGCGACCTGGTCTTCGAGATCGACACCGACGAGCGCTTCGTCCGCTTCTACCAGCCCGACGAGCGCCCTGACCTCTACCGCCCGCCGTCCGACTTCATCGGCAAGACCCTCGCCGAGGTCCTGCCGCCCGAGGTCGTCGACCTCGCCCGCCAGGCGACGCGGGACGTCGCCGCCGACGGCGAGACCCACATGATCGAGTACTCGCTGCCGATGCCCGACGGCGACCGCTGGTACCAGGCCCGCGTCAGCGCCCGCGAGGGGCCCGACGGCGCGATCGCGGGCTACGTCCTGGTCGCCCGCGACGCGACCGAGCGCCGCCGCCACCTCGCCGAGCTCCAGCGCCGGCGCGAGGAGGCGGAGGCGCTGGCCTCGGCGGCGAAGGCCGCGGACGCGGCGAAGGGGCAGTTCCTCGCCAACATGAGCCACGAGATGCGGACGCCGCTCAACGCGGTGATCGGCCTCAGCAGCCTCCTGCGCGAGACCCCGCTCGACCCGGAGCAGGAGCGCTTCGTCGGCCTGATCACGTCGAGCGCGCGGGCCCTCCTCGGCCTCGTCGAGGACGTCCTCGACTTCTCGCGGATCGACGCCGGCCAGCTCGAGCTCACGGAGGAGGACTACGACCTGCGCGAGGTCGTCGAGGAGGCGCTCGCCCCGGTCAGCCTCCGCGCCGCCCGCAAGGGGATCGCCCTCCACGAGCGCCTCGACCACGACGCGCCGCTCGCCCTGCGCGGCGACCCCCAGCGCCTGCGTCAGATCCTCCTCAACCTCCTCGACAACGCGGTGAAGTTCACGGACGCCGGCGAGGTCGTGATCGAGGCCGTCCGCGGGGCCCGGGGCGGCGTCGTGATCGCCGTCCGCGACACCGGCATCGGCATCCCCGACGACCGCCAGCAGGTGATCTTCGAGCCCTTCCGCCAGGCCGACGGCTCGACGAGCCGGCGCTACGGCGGCACCGGCCTCGGCCTGGCGATCGTCAAGCGGATCGCCGACGCGGGCGCGATGAGGCTCGAGCTGTCGAGCACGGTCGGGGTCGGCTCGACCTTCACCCTGACCCTCCCGCCAGCCCCGGCCCACGCCCTGCGCGTCCGCGAGCCCGACCTCTGCGGCCGCCGGATCGCCGTCGTCGATCGCCACGCCGACCGCCGCCGCTGGCTCGCCGCCCTCCTGCGCTCGTGGGGCGCCGAGCTCGTCCTCGTCGGCCGCCCCGCCGAGCTCCTCCACACCCGCGTCGATCACCTCCTGCTGATCGACGTCCGCGACCCCGGGCTCGCGGCGATCGAGGCCTGGAGCGCCGCCGCCGCGAGCCCGACCCAGATCGCCACCGCCGTCAAGGTCAGCGACCTCGCCCAGCCCTGGGTGCGGACGCTCCGCGACCGCGGCGTCGAGATCTTCGCCCTCCCGCTCCTGCGTCGGCGCCTCGCCGAGAGCCTCCGGGCGAGCGCAGAGCCCGAGACCGAGGTGCTGGTGCCGACGCCCGCCGCCCCCGCGGGGCCGTGCCCGCGCGTCCTCGTCGTCGACGACAGCGACAGCAGCCGCCTCCTCGCCAAGGCGCTGCTCGAGCGCCGGGGCTACGAGGTCAGCCTCGCCTGCAGCGGCCTCGAGGCGCTCGACCACCTGCGCACCGACGACGCCGACGTGATCCTCATGGACTGCCAGATGCCGGGGCTCGACGGGCCGACGACGACGATCGCGATCCGCCGCGGCGACGCCGGCGTGCGCGCCCAGGGCCTGCCGATCATCGCCCTCTCGGCCAACGTCACCGAGAGCGACCGCTGCCTGCGCGCCGGGATGAACTACTACCTGAGCAAGCCGCTCAACGCCGACGCGCTCCTCAACGTGATCGAGCTGATGCTCGACGAGCCGCCGCCGGCGCGCCCCGTGCCGACGCTCCACCGCCACCGCGCGCCGCCGCCCTACTTCAACTCGGGGCGCTGGCGCCAGCTCGTCGAGCTCGACGAGCAGGTCCCGGGCTCGCTGGGCGAGCTCCTCGAGAGCTTCGTCCGCGAGTCCGAGGCGTGCCTCGAGGACGTCAAGCAGGCGGGCGCCGTCGGCGACGCAGCGGAGCTCCGGCGCCTCGCCCATCTCCTCAAGGGGATCGCCCGCAACGTCGGCGCCGACGCCCTCGCCGGCCGCGCCAGCGCCCTCGAGGCGCTCCGCGACGACACCCGCGCCGGCGCCCTCATCGACCCCCTCGTCGACGAGCTGCGGGCGGTCATCGCCCAGCTCGACGCCCGCCGCTCAGCGGCGCCGACGCCCGCGGAGAAGCCACGGGAGGGGGAGCAGTAGCCACAGCGCCGCCGGGCTCGGGGCGCCGGGCTCCGAGGCCGCGCAGACGCAGCCGCGATCGATGAGATCGCTCGAGAAGCCGACGCCGTCGGTCGCCGCGTCGCTGCTGTCGTCGGTCCCCGCGGCCCCGTCGGTCCCGCCGCTGTCCGTGCCGGTGCCGGTCGCCGTACCGGAACCACTCGTCGTCGTCGTCGCGGGCGGAGGCTCCGGCTCCGGCTCCGGCTCCGGCTCCGGCCACGGCGGCGGCTCCGGCTCCGGCTCTGGTTCGGGCTCCGGCTCCGGCTCCGGCTCCGGCTCCGGCTCTGGCAGCGGCTCCTGCGGGACCGGCTCCATCCACGGGCCGTCGCTGAACGGCGCCCCGCAGGTCGCGCTGTAGCCCCCGATGTTCCCGGTCTTGCAGGCCTGACTCCAGGTCTTGCCGCCCTCCCCAGGATCGAGCGGGAAGCCGCCGCAGTACTCGGTCGGGTTCCAGGTGCCGTCGGCGTCGTGGCAGGGCGTGAGGTCGACGCCCGTGACCCCCTCGAGCCACGCGACCTCGGGCCAGAAGGCGTCGTAGACCGTGCCGTAGTCGCAGATCTCCTCGCCCTCCTCGAGCGGCGCGTCGGGGTGGATCGTCGACGCCGCGCCGACCACCCGCCAGGTGCCGTCGGCGAGCTGGAGCATCGCCGGGCCGCCGGAGTCGCCGAAGCAGCCGCCGCTGCCCTCGCCGACCATCCACACGTCGAGCCACTCGGGGAGGATCTCGGTGACGGTCTGGGTGGTGTAGCGCTTGGGCCCGGCGCCGTCGGCCACCGGCTCGCCGCCGCTGAGGATCGCGCTCTCCGCCCCGAAGCCGATGATCGTCAGCTCGGCGCCGGGGACGAGCTGGTCGACCTCGCAGCCCATCAGCAGGGGCACGCGCGGGACCAGGTAGATCGGCTTGTCGAGCGTGCACACCGCGAGGTCGAAGTCGTCGGTCTGGTAGCCCGGGTGCATCGCGCACGAGACGACGTCGACCTTCGAGTGCGGCTGGGTCGAGTCCTCGCCGAAGCCGACGCGCCCCGGCGTCGCCCACGAGACGTCGGGGTCCATGCAGTGGGCGGCGAAGAGCACGACCTGCGGGTGGATCAGCGTGCCGGTGCAGAAGATCGAGTCGGTCTGCTCGTCGAGCATCACGACCGCGGACGGGTACTGACACGAGGCCGCGTCGACGCCCCCGTGGATAGCCTGCGGGGCGGGCTCAGGCGCGCTGAACTCGCCGGCGCCAGCCGAGCTCGCCGCGAGCGCCAGCGGCGCGCCGAGCGACGCCGAGAGGAGGCGGAGGGACGTCGACATCGCGCCGATGGTTGCCCAACGAGGGCCCGAGGGCAAGCGCTCTCCGCCGGCCGCCGAGCCCGCGGCGCGTCGCCGCGAGCGACCGGCGGACGCGAGGCGCATTTGCCCCATCGGACAGGTGTCACGCGCGGCCGTCCGCGGGCCTCAGCCGGCCCGCGGCGCCGTCGCGGCCGCTACATGAAGCAGAAGTAGACCTGGCCGTCGGCGTCCCACGTGCAGGTCTCGTTCATCTTGCAGTCGTTGGACATCCCGCAGCCGCCGCAGGTCTCTGGGTCGGTGCCGTCGACCTCGCAGCCGTTCGTCGAGATGTTCATGTCGCAGTTGAGCCAGAAGTCGTTCTCGACCTGGACGCACTCGAGCTTGCAGTCGTTGGCGCACGCGGTGTGGCTCTTGAGCCCGTCGTTCATGTCGCACTCCTCGGGGCCGTTCTTGATCCCGTCGCCGCAGTTCTCGCCGAGGCCCGAGCAGTCCTCCTTGCAGAAGCCGTACTTGCCGTTGTCGGCCCCGTCGTCACAGGCCTCGTCGGGCATGTCGACGTTGCCGTCGCCGCACGACGGGCCGGGGCCGCCGCAGTCGGCCGCGCACTGGTTGTAGTCGCCGTTCTTGTCGCCGTCGTCGCAGACCTCGACGCCCATGTGGATGAAGCCGTCGCCGCAGCTCGGCGCCGAGCAGTCGTTGAGGCAGTCGTCCGTGTTCGCGTCGTTGCCGTCGTCGCAGTCCTCGACGCCCATCTGGACGAAGCCGTCGCCGCAGCTCGCGTTGACGCAGCTGTTGAGGCAGGCGTCCGTCTGCATCATGTTGCCGTCGTCGCACTCCTCGCCGGGCTGCGGGATGCCGTCGCCGCAGTCGACGCCGGCGCAGGAGTTCGGGCAGGCGTCGTCGTTGACCTGGTTGCCGTCGTCGCAGGCCTCGACGCCGTCCTGGACGAAGCCGTCGCCGCAGATCGCCAGCTTGCAGCCGGTGATGCAGGCGTCGGTGTTGTTCTCGTTGCCGTCGTCGCACTCCTCGACGCCGGCGTGGGTGAAGCCGTCGCCGCAGAAGGGCACGAGGCAGCTGTTGAGGCAGTCGTCCGTGTTCTCCTGGTTGCCGTCGTCGCAGGTCTCGCCCGGGTCGACCTTGCCGTCGCCGCACGACGCGAGCTTGCAGGCGTTGGTGCACTCGTCGTCGTCGACGAGGTTGCCGTCGTCGCACGACTCGACGCCCTCGTTGACGAGGCCGTCGCCGCACTTGGCGATCTGACACATCGACGTGCAGTTGCGGTTGTCGCCGTTGGCCGGGCCGTTGTCGCACTCCTCGTTGTTCTCCGGCTCGGTCACGCCGTTGCCGCAGACCGGCACCCCGCCGGTCGTCGTCGTCGCCGTCGCCGACGCCGACGAGTCGGTCGTCGTCGTCGTCGACGACGAGTCGGTCGTCGACTCGGTCGAGCTCTCGGAGCCGCCGCCAGACTCCCCGAGACCGGTCGCGTCGAAGATGCAGCCGGCGAGGGCGAGGCTGAGGCAGGGGGCGAGGAGGCCGAGGAGGGCGCGGGACTTCATGGGTAGTCTCCTAGGAGAGAAGAACAAGGTAGTTAGGGGGTCGCGCGCGGGGATCGTCGCCGCGACGCGATCGCGTGCAACGATACGTGAGCCCGACGGCGGGTGTCTATCGGCGCCCCCGGCCGTCCGCCGGTCCGTTGGGGGATCGCCGCGGCGATCGAGGTCTAGCGGCGACAGCCGCGATGCAGACCCCCGACCTCCGCGGCGTTGGCGTGGCCACCGCGGAGGACGCATCATCAGCCAGTGCCGAGGCGACCGCCGATCGCGAGCCGACCCGCAGGGGCCGTCGCAACCGGCGAGCCGGCGGGCGCGCGCCTGTCCGCGCCCCTCGCCGCCCGCGTTCTCGCCCTCGCCTGCATCACGGCGGCCTGCGCTCACCGCCCGCGCGGCGCTGAACCGCCGCGCGCGTGGTCCTACACCGTCGAAGATCACGGCGAGCGCTGGGACGTCGAGCTCTGCTTCGCGGACGCGCGGCCGCCCGCGCTCGTCGCCGCGACCGCGGCGGCCGAGGTCCTCATCGACCCGCGCGACGCGACCACCGGCGCCGCCCTCGACCTCACGGACGGCGACGCCCCGCGGATCGATCTCGCCCCCATGCGCGGCCCGTGCCTGACCTACGGCGTCGACCTCACGTCGGCCGCCGACGGCTGGCCGCGCCGCCTCCCGCAGCTCGGCGACGATCGCCTCGTCGCCAACGAGCTGTGGCTCTGGCACCCGCCGCGGATCGCCGAGGACGCGGCGATCACCGCGGAGTTCCGCGCCCGCGAGGGCGAGCGCGTGTCGACGCCCTGGACGCCGCTCGGCGACGGCCGCTACGCGCTCCCCGAGGCCGCCGTCCGCTGGGGGTCGTACACCGCGGTCGGCGACCTCGAGCTCCACGCGCTCGAGGTCGCCGGCGGGGCCCTCGAGGTGGTCGTCTTGGACGGCCCGCGCCGGCTCACCTCGGCGGGTCTGCGGCGCTGGCTCGAGGCCGCCGGCGAGGCCGCCGCGTCGCTCTACGGCGCCTTCCCGCGGCCGCACCTCCAGCTCCTCGTCGTCCCCGTCGACGGCGGCGACGAGCCCGTGATCTTCGGCGCCGTCGAGCGCGGCGGCGCCTCGATCTTCCTCCTCATCAACGGCGGCGCCGCCGACGACGAGTTCATCGGCGAGTGGGTGGCGATCCACGAGATCCTCCACACCGGCATGCCCTTCGTCGCCAGGGGCGACGCCTGGCTCGCCGAGGGCTTCGTCACCTACTACACCGAGGTCGTCCGCGCGCGGACCGGCCTAAAGACGGAGGAGCAGGCCTGGCAGGCGCTCTTCGCCGGCTTTCGCCGCGGGATCCACGACGTCCGCGGCGACGCGACCCTCAGCGACGCGAGCCAGGCGATGGGCCGCCTCCACGCCTACTCGTGGGTCTATTGGGGCGGGGCGGCGATCGCCCTCCTCAGCGACGTCGCGATCCGCGAGGCGAGCGCTGGCGCGCGCTCGCTCGACGACGGCCTCCGCCACCTGTCGCGCTGCTGTGCGCAGTCGAGCCGCCGCTGGACCGCCGACGAGATCCTCGCGGAGATCGACGCCTGGCGCGGCGACGCCGGGATCGCCCCGCTCTGCCGCGAGGTCTTGGCGACGAGCGGCTTCGACGAGCTACCAGCGCTCTATAGGAAGCTCGGCGTGAGTGTGGTAGATGAGAACCTGGGTGTGGATGACACGGCTCCCCTCGCAACACTCCGCCGCGCGATCTTCGCAAAGGTTGACTAGTTGTTCGGGGGCTGTCCATGCGCGACCCGGTGAGAGCCCCTCGAGATCGGTTGCATTCATGCGCCCTTGAGGGCCATCCTTTCGGACTCAACACGCGAACAAGCGCAACCTACAAGAACGGATCAGGAGACGAATCATGGCAAACCTCAAGGACATCGCCGCAACCCTCGCAATTCTCGGCTCGGTTACTTTCGCGGTCAGCGGCTGCAAGAAGGACGACGGGACCGAGGTCCCGGCTGGCGACGGCGCCGAGGGCGAGAAGTCCTGCGGCGGTGAGAAGTCCTGCGGCGGCGAGAAGT
>JAGQIT010000314.1:0-147 GCA_020431135.1 Myxococcales bacterium
CGCCGCGGATGTACAATCGCGGCGCCCCGCGATGCCCGCGACCCCCGAGACCTCTGACTCCCGCCTCCCCGCCCCCCCCGGGCTGCCGCTCTCGCGCCCGCTGATCTTCGCCCTCGTCGTCCTGACGCCGCCGCTGATGATCCTCCT
>JAGQIT010000314.1:286-4375 GCA_020431135.1 Myxococcales bacterium
GTCTGGCTGACGATCGACGACGGCCCCGATCCCGCGGACACGCCGGCGATCCTCGATCTCCTCGACCGCTACGGCGCCCGCGCGACCTTCTTTCTTAAAGGAGAGCGCGCCGCGGCCCACCCCGACGTCGTCAAGGCGATGGTCGACCGCGGCCACCAGGTCCAAAACCACTCGCAGTCCCACCCGACGAGGTTCTTCTGGTGCGCGCCGCCGGCGACGGTCGAGCGCGAGATCCGGGGCTGCAACGCCGCGATCGCCGGCGCCGGCGCGCCCGAGCCGGTGCTCTTCCGGGCGCCCGTCGGGATCAAGAGCCCAGCGCTCCACCCGGTCCTCGGCCGCCTCGGCATGCGCCTCTGCGCCTGGTCGATCCGCGCCTTCGACGGGGTCTCCGGCTTCGATCCCGCGGCCGTCGAGGCCCGCGTTCTCGGCCAGCTCGCCCCCGGGGCGATCCTCTGTATGCACCAAGGGGTCCGCGATCGCGGCGGCGCCCCCCTGAGCCCGAAGGGCCTCGAGCGGGTCCTGGCCGGCCTCAGCGAACGCGGCTACCGCTGCGAGATCCCGGCCCTGGACCGCCTGCGATAGCGGCCTGCGCCAGACTCGTGGAGGCGATCCGGACCGACGATCGCCGCGCGAGAGCACAGGCACACGGGACCTCCGCCGCGGTCTGCGAGCCTGGATCGACGGGCGGGAATACCGCGAGCAGGCCGCTGTTCTCAACGCCACCGACCGCCGCGAAACGCCGTCGACCGCGGAGAACGCCTGGTTGACGCCCCGGTGCGCGGTTGTTAGCGTCGCGCGCCCCCAGATGCTCAGATCCAAGCAAGAGCGAACGCGGTCGCGGTCTCTACGAGTCCAGCGGAGCCTCCCCCGCCTCGGCCCGATCGCCGTCGCCCTCGCCGCCCTCGCGCTCGCCACAGAGGCGCGCGCGCAGCCGGGCATGGGCGGCATGGGGATGGGCGGCATGCCAGGGGCCGCCGGCGGCGGTCCGGGCCAAGGCAAAGATAAGAAGGAAGGGCCGGCCGAGGCCGCGCCCAAGGACAAGAAGGCGCTCCAGCCGATCGACCCGGTCCCGGCCCAGCCGAAGGGCCTGCGTCGCCTCCAGCTCTTCGAGCTCCACGGCTACATGCGCACCCGGGGCGACTACTTCCACCGCCTCGACATGGGCCTCGGCGACGGCATGCTCACCGGCGATCCGAGCGAGGCGATCGACATCGACAACAAGTTCAAGCCGCCGCCCGCGACCCAGGGCGAGACGGTCGACGGCGGCGTCCGGGTGAGCGACGCCGACTGCCTCGCCGGCCTGACCGCAAACGGGACCAACGCGAGCAAGGCCCAGCGCCGCTGCAACCGGCGCAACGGCACGGCGAGCGCCAACATGCGCCTGCGCCTCGAGCCGACCCTCCACGTCACCGACATGGTCCGGGTCCACTCGCAGATCGACGTCCTCGACAACGTCGTCCTCGGCTCGACGCCCGACTCCTTCCTCGGCGAGAACCCGTGGGCGCCGATCGACATCTACACGCGGACCCAGGAGGCGCCGAGCGACGGCCGCAACTCCTGGCAGGACTCGATCACGGTCAAGCGGGCCTACGGCGAGATCCAATTCGGCTGGGGCCTCAACCTCAAGTTCGGGCGCATGCCGCACCACTGGGGCATGGGGATCGTCGCCAACGACGGCAACGGCTACTACCGCGGCCAGCGCGACGACATCAACCGCATGCTCGACATGGACTACGGCGACTCCGTCGACTCGATCCGCCTCGCGGTCGACTTCGGCAAGGATCGCCGGCGCACGCACACGCTGACCGCGTCGTGGGACTGGGCGTCGTCGGGGCCGACCACCGCCCAGGTCCTCGGCCCGGAGTGGGCGTCGCGCAACAACGTCGGCCAGGACTTCAGCGTCGAGAAGTTCGACAACGTCTACCAGTGGCGCCTGTCGATCGAGCGCCGCGACGACCCGAGCATGCTCCAGCGCAAGCTCGCCCTCGGCACGCCGGTCGTCAACTACGGCGCGATCGCCTGGCTGCGCTACCAGAACCTCGACCGGGTGACCGGCGCCCCCGGCCTCGGCGACGGCCTCGGCACCAACCCGACCTGGGCCGAGGACAACACCGACGACGGGCTCGGCCGCTACGGCTCGTCGCTCGGCAACGGCGACCTCGACGCGACCGGCGACGACGGCCACCAGAACTACACGAACCTGCTGATCCACCGGAAGGCGCTCGTCGTCACCCCGGACCTGTGGCTGCGCGTCAACTGGCGGACCCTGCGGGTCGAGTTCGAGGCCGCCGGCGTCATCGGCCGCTTCAACCAGCGCGACCTCGAGGAGAGCCCGGCCGAGGACAACCTCGTCCTCGAGGACATCGGCGACGACGACCTCTCGCGCCAGTGGATCACCCAGCTCGGCTACGCCCTCGAGTTCAAGTACGGCCTCTTCAAGGACCGCTTCCACCTCGGCCTCGATCAGGGCTTCTCGACCGGCGACGACGCGGGCGGCGCCAACCGCAACCCGTACAACCCGCTGAGCGTCGGCGGGAACAGCTACCACACCGCCTTCCGCTTCAACCCGGCCTACATGCAGGACCTCCTGCTCTTCCGGGAGCTCCTCGGCACGGTGTCGAACGCCGCCTACTTCCGCCCGTGGGCCGCGTTCTACTTCCTGCAGAACAACATGTCGGCGCGCCTCGACCTGCAGTACGCGATGGCCCACCAGCGCCAGGCGACGTACGGCAACAAGACCTCCTGGGGCCTCGAGATCGACGCCGCCGTCCGCTACCACGACGTCCGCGAGCCGATCTTCGTCCAGCTCCAGTACGGCGTCCTCTTCCCCTTCGGCGGCTTCGACCGCCCGGCCAACCTCTACCCGCCCTCGGGCTCGAACATGGTCCCCAACGGCGGCGACGCCAAGGCGGTCCAGAGCATCCAGGCGATGGTCGGCATCCGCTTCTAGGGGAGCCGACGGCGCTCGCGCGCGCAACGGGCCGCCGCGCGCGGCCGACCTCCCCCGGCGATGGCGAAGACCAAGGCAAAGAAGAAGCCGAGCTCGCGCTGGGTCTGCGGGGCCTGCGACGCGATCCACTCCGGGTGGTTCGGCCGCTGCCCGTCGTGCGGCGAGTGGAACACGATCGTCGAGCAGCTCGACGAGCCTGAGGGCGGCGACCGGGTCGTCCTCCACACGACCTCGAGCCGCGCGCCGCGGGTGATCGCCTCGACGGACGCCCAGGCCGACGTCGACGGCGCGCCGCGCCGGGCGACCGGGATCGGCGAGGTCGATCGGGTGCTCGGCGGCGGCCTCGTCCCGGGCTCGGTCGTCCTCCTCGGCGGCCCGCCGGGGATCGGCAAGTCGACGCTCCTCCTCCAGGCCAGCGCGAGCCTGGCTCGTAGGTCAGGTCCTGTCCTCTACGCCAGCGGCGAGGAGTCGGTCGCCCAGGTCGCGTCGCGGGCCGGTCGCCTCGGCGCCTCGCACCCGCGCCTCCTCCTCCTCGCCGACACGCGGATCGAGGCGATCCTCTCCGCGGCCAACGAGGCCGCGGGGGACAAGCGCGCCGGCGGCCTCGCGGCGCTCGTCGTCGACTCGGTCCAGACCGTCTACTCCGAGCGCCAGGACGGCCTCCCCGGCAACGTCAGCCAGATCCGCACGGTCACCGCCCAGCTCATCGGCTTCGCCAAGCGCCACGGCGTCCCGGTCGTCATCGTCGGCCACGTCACCAAGGAGGGGCAGCTCGCCGGGCCGCGCCTCCTCGAGCACCTCGTCGACGCGGTGCTCTCCTTCGAGGGCGACGACGACCACGCGACGCGGATGCTGCGGGCGACGAAGAACCGCTTCGGCTCGACGATGGAGCTCGGCGTCTTCGAGATGCGCGGCGACGGCCTGCGCGAGATCAAGAACCCCTCGGAGGTCTTCCTCGCCGAGCGCCAGCCCGGCGCCTTCGGCTCGTGCGTCACCGCCTCGCTCGAGGGCTCGCGGCCGCTGCTCCTCGAGGTCCAGGCGCTCCTCGCCGCCGCCTTCGGCAACCCGCGGCGGACCTGCGTCGGCGTCGACCCGTCGCGCGTGGCGATGCTGATGGCCGTGCTCGATCGCCACGGCGG
>JAGQIT010000315.1 GCA_020431135.1 Myxococcales bacterium
TGCGCAGACGCTCGGCGCCGACCAGCGCCTCCGCGACGGCGGCGTCGACGAGGCGCGCCCCGGCCCCGGGCGCCGCGACGAGCTCGCGCTCGCGGTCGACGGCCACGCGCTCGATCGCCCGCGCCCGCAGCCGCGCCGCGCTCCCCCCGTTCCCCCCGTTCGCCGCGCTCATGGGCGGATCCCTCCGACAAGGGTGAAGGGCGGATCGGCGGCCCGCGTGAAGGTGTCGACGAAGCCGTGGGCGCGCAGCCGGGCCTCGAGCTCCTCCCCGCGCCACGGCGGCGACCAGCCCCACTGGTGCTTGTCGTCATTCGGATCGGTCGGCGGCTCGCGGGCGATCAGGTAGCGATCCTTGGCCATCCACTGCGCGACGACGAGGGCGACGAGGTGGTCGTGCTCCGGATCGCCGCTCATCACCATGTCGACCATCGCCAGGACGCCGCCCGGCGC
Organism: Myxococcales bacterium; assembly: GCA_020431135.1. Taxonomy (GTDB): domain Bacteria; phylum Myxococcota_A; class Polyangia; order Nannocystales; family Nannocystaceae; genus JADJRG01. The sequence continues at coordinate 451 of JAGQIT010000315.1, forward strand.
GAGCGCGGCGAAGGCCCGCTCGATCCACGCGTCGGCGCCGTCGCGCGGGACCCCGGAGATCAGGCGGTTGAGGGTGATGACGTCGACCCCCTCCGGCAGCGGATCGAGGAGGGCGTTGGCGCCGACGAAGGCGACGTCGACCCCCTCCGCGGCGGCCATCGCCTCGCTGCGCTCGCGGTACGCGTCGAAGCCGAAGCTGACGTCGACGGCGATCGCCTCGATGGCCGGGAAGCACTTCTTCACCAGGCAGGCGAACGCCCCCGGCCCCGCGCCGACGTCACACAGGCGCCGGCGCTCGCCGAGGCCGTGGCGGAGATGGCCGCGGAGCAGCAAGTAGGCGGTGTCGCGGAAGTAGTCGCGGCGGCTCTCGTTGTAGGCCTGGCGGGCCGCGAAGTAGGCGCGGTGCTCCTCACGCTCGGCGCCCGGGCGCCACATCGTCCGCTTCGCCCGCGGGGTCAGGCGCAGCGCCTCCGGCAGGGACGCGGCCGCCGGCAGGTAGCGACGGTAGTGATCGACGAGCCCGAGGAGCCGCAGCGGGGATCCCCGGGTGAGGAAGCGGCGGCTGAGGTCGCTGAGGCCGACGCGCGCGCTGTCACGCGCCCCGTCGAGCGCGAGGAGCCCGAGGTCGCGGCCGAGCTCGACCGTCATCTCGAGGCCGACGCTCCCCGGCTCGGCGCCGAGCTCCGCGGCGAGCTCCGCGAGCCCGAGGGGCGCGGCGGCGAGGGCCTCGAAGATCCCGTCGTCGATCCCGCGGGCGACGATCGCCAGCGACAGCGGGTTGAGAACGAATTCGACGAAGCGTCGGAGGGCGCCGGCGTCGACGCCCTCGACCTCCATAAGGGTCGGCAGCACGGGGTCAGTGTAGCGGGGTCGCGGCCGCGTGGGCGCTCGTCCGGCGCCGCGCATCCGTGCGCACCGGCGCCCACGCCCGGCGCGCGGAGTCCTCAGGACGCGACGCAGGGTGCCCCGTCGTTCGCCACGCCCCGCCTCCCCCGCGACGCGACGAACGTTCGCCGCGCGCGGTCACGCCTCGACGCCTCCGCCCCCTCCGAGGCGCTCCTCCCCACAGACATGAACGTTAGGACATATCACGCTCTGGCCCGGCGCGCAGCCTCAGCGCCCGCGTCTCGGCCGATCACGACAGGCGCCCGCCGCTGAGGATCCGCTCGACCAGCTCCCTCCCCCGCGCGCTCGCCTCGACCTCGCGGACCTCCGCCTGGATCCGCGCCGCTTGCCGTGCGAAGGCGCCGCTGAGCGCACGATCGAGCGCGGCCTCGAGCTCGCGCGGGATCCCCTCGGGCGAGACGATCGCCCCGAGGCCGTGGTGGACGATCCGCTGGGCGTTGCCCTGCGCGTCGTAGGGGTTGAGGTGCGGGACGAGGATCATCGGCACCCCGAACCAGACGCACTCCTTCACCGTCCCCATGCCGCCGACGGAGATCATCGCGTCGGCGACGCGGAGGAGCGCCTGCTGCGGCGCCCAGCCGATGAGGTGCGCGTTCGCGAGCGCCTCGGTCTCGCGCTCGAGCTGCTCGTGGGTGCCGCTGGCGATCACGAAGGTGATCTCCGGGCGGCGCGCGGCGAGGGCGAGCACCGCAGCGATGAGCTCCTGATGCTGCGCGCGCCACATCCCCTGCGAGCCCGGGGCGCAGTAGACAAGCGGCCGGCGCTCTAGCCACGGCCGGAGCGCCTCCGGCACGGCCTCCTCGCGCTCGAAGATCGACGGGACGTCGTAGTGACAGCGACGCGGGAGGCGGCGCGGGAACTCGATCGCCGCCGGGCAGAGGACGAGCTGCTCGAGCTCCGGGAAGTCCGGGACGATCGCCCCCTCCCACGTGATCCGGTCGCGCGGGAAGTCGTACGCCTCCACGAGGGCCTCGACGTAGCCCGGGTACCAGTCGCTCGCGGCGTCGCGCCGGCGCCGCGCGGCGAGCTCGTCCCAGGCCGTCTCCGCGGCCGCCCTCGCCGCGTCGTCAGCCCCCCACGGGATCGCGCTGCACAGCGGCGGGACCCCTGGCTCGCGACCCTGAAAGAGCGACGGGGAGAGCAGCGCCACCGGGATCCCGAGGCGCCGCGCGACGATCGGGATCGACACGTCGTACGTGTCCCCGAGGATGAGATCGGGGGCGGCCGCGCGGTAGATCCCGTCGAGGCCGCCGCCGACGAGGAACTCGATCCGCTCGCGCCCGCGACGCTCCGCGTCGGCCTCCCGCGCCGCCCTCGACATCCGCGCCCACCGCTCCTCGATCGCCTCCGGGTAGATCGCCTCGAGATAGGGCCGATAGGTCAGCCCGTACCGCTCCGCGAAGCGGCGCCACGGTGGCGTCAGGAGGTACTCCACGCGGTGACCGGCCGCGGCGAGCGAGCGCCCGAGCTTGATCGTCGGCAGGAGGTGGCCGTGCTCGCGGTACATGTGGATCAGGATCCGGCTCATCGACGCGTCGCCTCCTCGATTGGGCTAGGGCCTGAGTCTGAGTCTGAGTCTGGCTCTGCGGCTGACGCGGGCGCCATCCAGCGCGCGAGCGGGAGGGTGAGCACCGCCGCCGCCAGCGCTGCGACGGCGGCCCCCCAATAGAGTGCCCGGTAGCCCGCGTACGACGCGAGCTCGCCGAGGCCCAGCTCCGCCACGAACTCCGCCATGGCCAGCGCCATGCTGAGCGCCGCGCTGACCATGCCGTGCCCGCGGACCTTGTCGTAGAAGGTGGCGTAGAGCGCCGGCCACAGCAGGAGATGGCCGAGGCCTGTGCCCGCGCCGAGAACTGCGAGCCCCGTGGCGTCGCGGACCTCCGCGAGGCCGCCGCCGACGATCGCCAGGATCACCGCGCTGACGACCGTCACCGCGCCGCGACCGAGGCGCTCGATGAGGTGGCTGCAGGTCGTCCGACCGACGTAGAGAACGCCGAAGTAGGCGATGAAGAAGGGGGTCACGCCGCCGAGCGCACGCCGGGCCGCGAGCGCGGTGAGGAACGACTCCTCGGCGGAGAAGTGCACGGCGAGGAGAACGAACGCGCACAGCAGCGTCAGCACCCGCGGGCGGCGGATGTCGCGGAGGAACTCGCCGCGCGTCGCCGGGGTCGCGCGCTCGGCCAGCGCCGGCGCGGCGCTCAGGGCTCGGATCAGCAGGTGGACCGCCGCGATCCCGGCGAGGACCTGACACATCGCCGCGAAGCCCCACTCGACCATCACCCCCTCGGCGAGAGAGGAGCCGATGACGTTGCGCGCGAGGCTGACGTAGGCGAAGTAGTAGGCGAGGAAGCGCGAGCGGTAGAACGACGGCGTGAGGGCGATGAGCCCGGCGAGGACGCCGACGTCCAGATGCGCCGTACCGACGCTGAGGAGGCCGATGCTCGCCGCGAGCGCGCCGGGGCTCGACGGCGAGAGCGAGGCGCAGAGGAGGCCGAGCGCCTGGATCGCCGCGCCGCCGACGAGCACCGCGCGGAGGTGGCGGTGCGCGAGCCAACCCGCGAGCGGGAACGCCAGCACGCCGCCCAGGGTCGACGCCGCCATCACCTCGCCGATCAACGCGGGCGTGTGACCGGCGGCCTCGAGGTGCCCCGGGACGAAGCGCAGGGCGATCGAGATCAGCGGGCTGAGGCCGCCGACGAGGAAGAAGGCCATGAAGCGGGCGTCTCGCCACGGGACCTCGCGCGGCCCCTCGGGTGCGCCCGCGTCCGCGCTCTCCTCCGTCATGCCCGGCCGCCGCTCGGCGCAGGGATCCCGGGCGAGCGACCGCGGCGTCGACTCATCCGCGGGCTCGCCCCTCGAGTGGAGTCCACGCGCCATCCACGACCTCAAGGAGCTCGACGTCGTCGAAGATCACCGGCCGCGTCGGATGCTTGCGCGGCGCGACCCGCATCAGCGGGGACGCCCAGCCGCCGTCGAGGGTCGCGTAGGCCGCCGACAGGCGCTCACGCGTCGGCGACGGCCCAGCGCGGCGGAGGAGCTCGACGATCAGATCGGCGAGCGCGTGGCCGCCGAGCGAGCTCCCGCTCACGCTCACGTCCGGGGCGCGCTCGGCGAGGAGGCGGCGGTGATCGACGATCGCCGGATGGCTCGAAGCCTCCGCCATGTGCAACCAGTGCGAGCCGATCACCCCCTCGGCGAGCGCGCCGAGCTGGGCGATCACGGTGTCGACGAAGGCGACGAGCCAGCGCGGACGCAGGCCGATCGCGTGACCGCGGCGGATCGCGGCGACCTCATGATCTGGCTGTACGGCCAGGAGGATCGCGTCGACGCCGGCGGCGGCCATGGCGTCGATCGACGCGCCGATCGCCGCGTCGTCGACCTCGCCGGGGCGGAGGAAGCGGACGCTCGTCGGCCCGCCGCGCCCCTCCGCGAAGCCGCGCGCCCAATCGCGACCGAAGTCGGTGTCGTAGGTGATCACGCCGCCCCGTCCGCCCGCGACCGCGCCGCCGAGAACGCGGGCGTTCGCCGCGTACGGCGGGTTGGCGATGAACATCGCCGGCCGCTCCGGATCGGCGAGGGAGGCAGCGCCGGTGACGACCGCGAGATCGGGGACGCTGAGCGCGGCGAGGCGATCGACGACCGTCAGGTGCGGCGGCGTCCCGACGCACAGGGCGAAGCCGAGGAGGTCGTCGAGGCCGAGGAGCTCCTCGACGACCGCCGGCGTCCGCTCGGGCTCGTAGCGATCGTCGCCGATGACGAGCTCGATCGGATGGCCGTGGACGCCGCCGCTAGCGTTGACCTCCGCGAAGCGGGCGCGCGCCGCCCGTGGGATGTCGCCGAAGAGCGCCATCGGCCCGCTCAGCGGCGCGTGGCAGGCGAAGCGAAGAGGCGCGCCCGCGCCCAACCTAGGCAGGTGCGTCGCTGTCATCCTGGCGATGATCTCCGGAGGACGAGCCCGCTGTCGAGGTCGCAAGTGGCGGAGACCGCAGCGCCCGCGCGGACCTCCGACCGACACACGAGCTGCGGTCGATTTGGCGCCGACCGTCCGCGCGCGTCCGCGGATCGATCGCCGCGCCGCGTCCTCTCCCAGGCGACCACAAAGCGCGCCCGCCGTCGCGCTCCGCCGCGTACAGTCACGTGATGAGCGAACGGCAGGTCGTGGCTGCGCCCGCCCGCCCGTACGTCGCCGCCGCCGTCGTCGCGGCCGTCGTCGCGGTCTTCTGGGCGCCCACGCTCTGGCGCAGCGACCTCCTCAACTGGCACATCCAGACCTCGTACTCGGCGGTCAAGATCTGCGGGTGGCCGGCGTGGCAGGAGGGGTTCACGACGCTTTGCACCGACGACTGGTACTACCGCGTGCTCGAGCGCCGGGCTATCAAGCTGCCGTCGACCGCGTGGACGAGCCTGGCCGCGCACCGCTGGGGCCTCGCGCCGCTCTTCTACGCGCTGCCGTGGGCGCTGCACGCCGCGGCCGCGGCGACCGTCGCGTCGATCGCAAAGAAGATAACTGGAGAGACAGGTCTCGCGGTGCTCGCCGGGCTCCTCTTCGGGCTCCACCCCGCGACCGCCGAGGTGCTCGTCTCCGGGCAATTCATCCAGCTCGTCTTCGGCGCGCTCTTCTCGGCGCTCGCGCTGCGCCTCGCGCTGTCGGGCTCGCGCGCCCTCGTGGCGGCGGCGCTCGCCCTCGCCTGCTTCTGCGACGTGATGTTCGTCGTGACGCCGCTCATCGTCCTCGCGTGGGTCGACGATCGCCGCGCCTGGCGGCCGCTCTGCGTCACGACCGCGGGGCTCGGCGCGGCGCTGCACGCGGGCCACAGCTGGCTCTACCCGGAGCTGCTCTCCCACCACATGACGATCGCGACGATGTCGCTCGGCGATCGCCTGCTCCGCGGCCTCGTCGTCGAGCCCGTCCTCGCGCTGCGGCGGCTCCTGCTCCTCTGGTCGCCGGAGTCGGGGCCCTGGTACATGAACGCGCCGGTCGGTGAGTTCTCCGGCCTGGGCCCGCTGGCACCGGCGCCGCTCCTCGGGCTCCTCGGGCTCCTCGGCGCCTGCGCGTGGATCGGGCGGCGTCAGCTGCCGACGCTCGCGCGCCTCTTCATCCTCCCCGTCGCGCTCCTCCTCGCCGACGTGTGCCTGCGCGCCGCGCTCAGCGACGTTCTCTCGAGCCGCTGGAGCGGGCTCCGCAACGTCTACGTGCCGGCCGCCTTCCTCGCGCTCATGATCGCCTGGTGCCTGCGCAGACCGGGCCTGCGCGCATGGGTCGCGCCTGCGGTCGGCGTCGTCGCGCTGTCGGCGAGCGCGTACCTGTCCTGGACGCTCGCCCAGCGCACCTGGGTGCGCATGGCGGACGACCGCCGAGCCCTCAACGCGGGCGTCGAGAAGCTGCGGCCGCTCGCCCTCCCCGCGGGCTCTACGGTCTACCTCTTCGGCGTCGCGGACTCCCGGCTCTTCTCGATCTGGCAGGCCTCGGTGCGCGACGAGCTGGGCGAGGTGCGCTTCGCCGTCGTGACGCGGGACGACGGCGAGGGCACCGGCAGCTCCTTTCGCCGCGTCGGCCCGCGTGAGCTCGAGGTGACGATCGATCCCGATCGCGTCGACTTCATCCGCCCCGAGGCCCAACCCGCGTGGGCGGGTCCCATGGATCCCGCGGAGGGCCTCGCGCTCTACATCCGCCGCGGCGGCCAGCTCAACGCCTGGCCGATCTTCGATCGGGGCGCTCTCGACGGTCAGTGGGTGAGCCTGCCCGGCACCGGCGGCGGGGCGGTCCGCGTCGACTCCCTGGCGAAGGACGACCGCGTGCGCCTCCGGCTGCGCGCCGCCCTCGACCTCGACGATCCGCGGACGATCGTGCTCTTCGAGCGAGCGGAGGGCTGGGTGAGGATCGATCCGGGCCTCGAGACGCAGTCGTTCTAGCTCCGACCTCTCGCGCCGCGCTCGACGACCTGCGCCCCGCGGACGATCGCCGCCCGTCTCGTCATCGCCAGCGCGCCGCCAGCTCACGCAGGCGCTGGCGCGAAGGACCTCCCCCGAGTCGGCAGCCCTTGCCCTTGTCGACGAAGTCACCCACACAAAGTCCAAGTACGGCCCGGGACAGCGGCATCTCGTCGAGACAATCGACGCTCGCTAGGCCACACGGGACTCTCGCCACGGGCTGCGTGCTACCGCCGCGCTCGTCCCGTCCGGCTCTTGCGCAGGCGATGGAGCGCCACGGCCCCGAGCGTGGTCAGGACCGCACCGCCGACGAGCGCAGCGGCGCCGCTCCAGGTCGTCTCAAACTCAGCGCAGGCGCTCGCCGTCGGATCGCAGCCGAGCGGGCGCGGGCGGCCGTCGATCGCCAGCAGGCCGATCCCGCCGGCGACCAGCGGGACGCCGCCGGCGAGCGCGAGCACGCCCGGCAGGCGGCAGACCTTGGGCGTCGGCGTCGGCGTCAGCTCGACGCGCAGCTCGGTGCGGACGCCGTCGACGACGCTCACCTCCTGGACCGCGCCGACGTGGCCAGGGTGGCGGATCTCGAGGCGGTGGCGGCCCGGCGTCATCACCCGCTCGAAGGGCGCGGCGCCGATCACCTCGCCGTCGATGGTCACCTCGGCCCCCGCGGGCGTGGTCGCCACCGCGAGGATCGACGGCGCCGGCGCGTCGACGCGGAGCGGCGCGAGGAGCCCCTCCGCCCCGGCCTCGGTCCGCGCCCGCATCTCGGCGAGACCGCACAGCGAGCAGCGATCGTCGAAGCTCGCCACCGCGGCGCCGTCGCGGGTGTCGATTAGGTCGAGGTGGAGGGCGTAGTCGCGATCGATCGCCGCGAAGCTCGAGCGGACGACGTAGGCGACGCCGATCCGCTCGCGCAGCGCCGCCAGGCACTGGAGCTCGCCGCAATCGTCGAGGAGCCCGCCCGTCGACGCGCTCTCGATGAGCCCCGCGCCGCCGGCCCGCAGGCCCTCGCGGACGCTCTCCCGCAGGCTCGCCTCGATCGCCGGCGGGACGCTGTCGCTGGCGGCGCCCGGGAGGATCGCCACGCGCAGCGGCCCCGCCTCCTCCGCCGCCGCCGTCCGCCCGCCGAGCGCGATCCCCCAGGTCAACGCCGCGCACGCGCTCCAACGCCTCGCTCGCATCATCGACCCTCCTGCTCCAAGAGATCGATCCGTCGCTGAGCCCGGGCATCGCCGAGCTCAAGCGCCTGGTCGAAGGCGGCCCGCGCCTCGCTGCGCCGGCGCAGCTTGAAGAGCGCGTCGCCGAGGCGCGTGTGGTGCTCGGCGATCTTCGGCGACGCCTTGATCGCCTGGCGGGCGAGGCGGACCGCCTCCTTGAAGTCGCCGCGATCGAAGGCGATGTCGCTGAGCGCGGCGAGGGCCGTGCTGTTGCCGGGCGCGAGCGCGAGCGCCTGGCCGAAGAGCGTCATCGCCTCGCCGTCCTGGCCGCGTCGCCGGGCGCTCTCCGCCTGGGCGATCAGCGACTCCGGGTTCGGCCCCCGCGGCCGCGACTTCACCGGCGCCGGCTCAACCTCAGGCTCCGCCACAGGCTCGACCGCAGGCGCGACCTCCCCCTCCGCGGGCGAGGCCTCGCTCGGCGCGGCGTCACCCGGCTCCAAGCCGGGCGCCGCCTCGTCGTCGCCGACCGGCGCCTCCGCGGACGCAGCGCCCGCTACAGCCGGCGTCGAAGCGACGCCGCCGCCCGCCGCGATCCCCCCGCCTGTCTGCGTCAGCGGCCCGTCGCAGCTGTTGAGCAGCGCCGCGAGCTTGTCCGCGAGGTCCGGATCGTCCGTGTTGGCGAGGATCCGCAGCGGCGCGACCGCGGCCAGCTCCTCCGGCGAGAAGCCGCTCGCCTCAGCCTGCTCGCGCAGCTGCGCCAGCTGGCCGATCGTGAAGTTGCCCCGCTTCAGCGCCTCCTCGTGATCCGGGCGGAAGATCAGCGCCTGGGCGTAGAAGTCGCGGGCGAAGCCGCGGGTCCGCAGGTCCTCCCAGTAGTGATCGCCGAGGGCGACGAGCTCGTCGGCGTAGAAGCCCCGGAGGACGTCAGCCTGGCGGCGGGCGAGCTCGCCGGCCGCCCCCTCGACGTGCTCGAGCGCGTTGATCCGGCGGATCGCCGTCGACTT
>JAGQIT010000316.1 GCA_020431135.1 Myxococcales bacterium
TCAACGAGCTCGGCGACGTCGAGGTCAAGTGCCGCAACCCGGGCTGCCCCAACACCTGGACGTGGAAGCGCGGGGCCCAGCTCGCTCAGCTGTCGAAGTTCGGCAAGCTCAAGCGGCCGTCGCGGCTGTGCGACGAGTGCTTCAGGGCCGAGAAGGAGACCGCCGATCAGGAGGTCGCGTGCAAGGTCGACACCTGCTCGCGGACCTGGACCTGGACCCGCGACGCCCAGCTCCGCCACCGCCTCTGGGTCGGGCGCCAGCGCCAGAAGGCCGAGAAGGCCGCGGCGAAGGCCGAGAGGGCCGCCGAGGAGGCGGCGAAGCGGGCCGAGGCGGCGAAGGCCGAGGCGGCGAGGGCCGCCGAGGCGAAGGCTGCGGAGGCGGAGGCCGCCGAGGTCGATGACACGCAGGCGCAGGTCGCTGACGAGGCGCCCGCGGAGGCCGTCGAGGTGAGGGCCGAGGCGACCGAGGCGACCGCAGCGAAGGCCGAGGTCGACGAGCCCACGGCCGACGAGGGCGCGGCCGAGGGCGACGAGGGCGCGGCCGAGGGCGAGGGCGACGAGGCCCCGTCCGAGGGCGACGAGGAGGGCGACGCGGAGGACGACAACGCGACCCAGGCGAAGGCCGAGGACGTCGACGAGGCCGCGCAGCCGAAGAAGCGCAAGCGTCGGCGCCGGCGCAAGCGCGGCAAGAAGGGCGCCGACGCGGTCGATGAGGCCGAGGTCGCCGCCAAGCCGGTCGAGATCCCCGAGGGCCCGCCGTCGCGGATGTGCACGCTGTGCGCCAAGAAGGTCTCGCAGCTCGCGCCCAAGGAGGTCCCGTGCAAGGTCCACGGCTGCACGCGCACCTGGATCTGGGATCGCGCGTCGCAGCTCCGCGCCTGGGCTGCGCTCGGCACCGACGACCTCAGCGTCGAGCCGACGCCGCCGCGGCGGATGTGCGAGACCTGCCGCGAGTTCTGCCGCAGCCACCCGGACCGCAAGATCCCCTGCGGCCGCCCCGGCTGCGAGAACACCTGGACCTACAAGACCGGGGCGCAGCTCCAGGCCGCGCTCGCCGGACGGACGCAGGATCCCCTGCGCCTGTGCGACGACTGCTCGCGCGGCGGCTTCATCAACAGCCTCGAGCTCGGCGGCGAGGAGCTCCCGGAGGGCGCCGAGCGGATGCCCTGCGTGGTCTCGGGCTGCGAAGGGACCTGGGTGTGGTTCCCGGGGCAGAAGGTCGGCTCCGCCCTCGACGACAAGGGCCTCGAGGTCGGCAAGATGTGCCTGAGCTGCCGCCAGGAGCGGGGCTTCGACCTCGACGTGATCCCGCCAGGGATCGGGCTCGAGAACGCCGAGGGGGCTGAGGCGACACCGGTCGCAGCCGACGACGCCGCTGCGTCCGAGGCGGCGCCGGAGGAGGCCGAAGCGGACGTCGCGGGTGCGGCCGAGCAGGCGGAGGCCGACGCCGGTGACGCGACGGCAGATGCGGCCAGCGAGGCCAGCGAGGCCGAGACCGAGGACGGCCAGAGCTCCTAGTTCATGGCTCAGGCCGCGCTCGCTCAGCGCGTTCGCGGCCGCAGGGGCGTCGATCGAGGCTCGGCCTCGCTCGGCGCCCCGGCGTTCGTGCGCCTTCGTACGCGGGCGGGCGTGATGTGCGTCGTCGCCGGGGTTTGGGGCCCCCGTTGAGGTTGACCCGGCGGCGAAGCGCATGGGACGCTCCCTCCGCGCACGTCCCCCTTTTCCTCTCACGCTCACGCTCCTACGCGCACTCACTCCGTTCACGTTCCCCGCTCAACCGCGTTTTTCGACCTCTGCGTGCGTTCCCCTGGCCGACGTCAGCTCGCTGACGTCGGCTTCTTACTTCCTGCGCGTCGCAGACTCGTCTCGGCAGCGATGAAGGGGCCTCTCGCGGGTCTGTGGCGCGGCGTCTGTCGCCCAGCGCCCCCGCGGCTCGGCGCTCCGCCCTCGCCGAGCGGCGATCTCCTGTGTTAGGAGCACCGGCGGTGCGCTCCTCCGATCCACCCCGTCGCCGCCCGCTGTCCGAGCCCCGCGTCTGCGCGGGCGGCCGGTCCGATCGTGAGCCCGCGTCTTCGCCGGCCGCCAGCCCGGAGCGTCGGCGATGAGCTCGATGACCGCGCTCCGGCGGCGCTACGAGGCGACGCCGCGGACGATCGACGACGACCTCCACGGCCTCGCGCGCGGCGATCGTGGCTGCCTCGGCGACGCCCTCGCGGGGATCGGCGCCCTGACGACCGCGTTCTTCGGGATCATCGCGTCGAGCGGCGCCGGCGGCTGGGGTTTTATGGGGATCGGCGCGGTCCTCTTCATCGGCGGCTTCGCGATGTCGGCGATCCACCAGAGCCGCTCGAGCGAGGTCCGGCGCAAGGCCCTCGAGCAGGGCACCCTCGTCGCCGCCCGGGTGCTGCGCGCGGACCCCAGCCTGCGCGAGGTCGGTCGGGGCTGCGCGCCGGCGATCGTCGTGCTCTCCCTCGACCCCGAGCGCAGCTTCGATCCGGCGCACCTCGACGCCGTGAAGGGGCGCCTCGCCAGCGCCACCGGGGAGGTCGCCGAGCTCCTCGCGGCCGAGCACATCGAGGGGATCAAGGCGATCCCCGAGGCCGCCGCCGGGGCGCCGTCGATCGGCGTCGCCGAGGTCATCGTCGACCGCGAGCGCCTCGAGGGCAACGTCCTCCGCGACGACCCGCCGCTGGTGTTGATCGTCGACCCGCGCGTCGGCTTCATCGAGCACATCGGCTGATTCTCGCGGCCGAGCGCGTTGGGAGGCCGCCGCTGGGGCGCCGTCGATCGACGTCGCCGAGGTCATCGTCGATGGCGAGCGCCTCGATGACGACGTCCTCCGCGACGACCCGCCGCTGGTGTTGATCATCGACCCGCGCGTCGGCCTCATCGAGCACCTCGGCTGATTCTCTTCGAAGATGTCCAATACGACATGTGTGTGGGGCCGGCGCGGCGGGCCGCCGGCGCGAGCGCGCCCCGGCCGGTCGCGGACATCGGCGGGCGTCGCCCCCTGACAGGGCGGGCGCTGACACGCCGGGGCGATGGCGCGCGCTGTCAGGGGGCGACGCGCTCCGCGGGGTTTCGCCGCGCCCTGGGACACTGCTGACACCACGCTGTCAGCAGCCCCCCCGTACCTTCTCTGTGGGCCCGGCGCGAGGCCGGCCCCGGTCCAGGACGGACCGCAGCACTACGGAACAACCCGAGAAGACACGAAGGCGACTACGCCAAGGAACAGGAGACCACGATGCTCACCACCCCGACCCCCGCCTGGTTTGAGATCCCCGCCGCAGACCTGAGCCGCGCCCGCCGGTTCTACGAGAGCCTCTTCGCCAAGGAGCTGCGCCTCCAGGAGATGGGCCCGATGAAGCTGGCGATCTTCCCCTCGGAGTGCCCGCAGAGCACCGGCGCCCTCGTCGAGTGCGAGGGCTACGAGCCGACGACGAGCGGCTCGATCGTCTACCTCGAGGTCGACGACGTGAAGACGACGCTGGCGCGGGCGAACGAGGCCGGCGCCGACACGCTCTGCCCGATCACCGCGCTCCCGAACGACGGCGGCTTCTTCGCCCAGTTCCGCGACTCGGAGGGCAACCGCGTCGGCCTCTACTCGAAGACCACGGGCGCCAACTAGGCGCGCGCACGAGTGTTCGGCGTGCGGCCTCTCGCGGAGGAATCGTCAGTCCCCTCGGCTCGCCAAGCAGGCGCTGGCGGAGTCGAGATGGACGGCGAGGACCCGCGAGAGGCCGCGCGAAGGACACTCGGACGGGCTCCTCGAGCCTCGTCGCCGGGCGCTCTCGCGGCGAGGATGACAGCCACGACGCGCCGTCGACCCACGCGGCGCGCCCCTTGGACGTGGGGGGCGCGCGGGGGCTCGACGGCGCGTCTTCTGTGGACGCGGGTCCGCCGCGTTGAGCCGCGATGTCGGCCGCGGCTCGGTCGGTCTCCGCGACTTCCTGGTCTTGGTCGGGAGCGCTGTCGGGACCGCGCTCGTCGGCGCCTCCTCTCCGCCGCTCAGGTAGCTCCGCCGCTCGGACCTCGGCTCGCCTGCGCCGCGGCGTCGAGGGGGCGACGTCGAGCGCCTGGAGTGCCACACTCTGCCTACCCCCGGGAGCTCGATGCGCCGCGCCGATCGCCTCTTTCTGCTCATCCAAGCGCTCCGCGGCCGGCGGACGCCGGTCACCGCGGGCGAGCTGGCGCGCTCGCTCGAGGTGTCGGCGCGGACGATCTACCGCGACGTCGCCGACCTCCAGCGCTCAGGCGTCCCGATCGAGGGCGAGGCCGGCGTCGGCTACGTCCTCCGCCGCGGCGCCGACATCCCGCCGCTGATGTTTGATCCCGAAGAGCTCGAGGCGCTGGTCGTCGGCACCCGCTTCGTCGGCGCCTTCGCGGGCGAGCGCCTGACGGCGGCGGCTCGCCGCGCGCTGATCAAGATCGAGGCCGTGCTCCCGGCGGAGCGCAGGCAGCAGAGCGAGCGCTCGCGGGTCTACGCGCCGTCGAGCCGGCGCAGGGCGCGGGACGGCGCGCGGATGGACCGCCTGCACGCGGCGATCGCCGAGCGCAACCTCGTGCGCTTCGCCTACGTCCGCGAGGACGGGGCCGCGAGCCGCCGCGAGGTCGAGCCGATCTGCCTGGCGTTCTGGGGGCACGCCTGGACCCTCGGCGCCTACTGTCGCCTGCGCCGCAGCTTCCGCAACTTCCGCCTCGATCGCATCGAGGAGCTCGAGATCAGCGACGAGCGCTTCGCCGAGGACCCCGAGCGCGGCCTCTCGGCGTACTTGCGGTCGATGGAGGTCGATCCCGAGGCCGCCGATCGCATCGGCTAAGGTGCTTTTTCAGACATGTTCATCGGCGGTCGCCTCGCGCACCGGCGGGTGGCTCGATTCGACGCAGCTGACCCAGAACGGCGCATCGCGGCCGCGTCGATGCGGGGCAGCCGAGCGCCCGCCCGTCGACGGTCCGACGGGCCGGCGCGCGTCTGCGCGTGGCGGGTGTCCGACGCGCGCGCAGCAAACCGCCGCCGATCATAGGCCCCGCGGGGCCTATGATCGGGCGGCGGGCGCTCGCGCGTGGCCCTGTCGCGGGTTCTCGCGTCGGCTTGGCACGCCCGCTGCACTGTCTCGGCGCGCAGATCGAGAGAACGAACACGATGGACTTCGCCGACCGTATGACCGCAATCGCCAAGGCGCTCGACGCCGATCCCGAGGAGGCCGCCGCCCTCGCGCAGGGGCTCGAGGAGGAGCTCCTCGCCGCGGACGACACCGACCCCGTCGAGCTCGGCTGGGCCCGCGACTACCGCGTCCGCGCCCTCCACCGGCTCGGCCGCCACCGCGAGGGGCTCGCGCTGGTGACCACGCCGCCGCCGCGGCCGATGGCGCTGCGCAGCCGCAACGCCGCCTGGCTCCACTCTGTCGCCGCGGAGATGGCGACCGAGGTCGGCGAGGTCGCGCAGATCCGGCCGCTGATCGCCAAGGCGCTCGACTTGAGGCTGCAGGTCGACGACGCCGAGTCCGTGCGCATGGCCGTAGAGACAGGTATCGCGCTGCTCCGCCGGGCCGAGCGCGGAGGGGCGCTGACGGGGGCGCTCGTCGGCGAGCTCGACCGCTGGCTCGACGAGGTCGAGGCGCGGGCCTACGCCGAGCGCTACCTGGCGCTCATCGACACCCTGGCCGACGCCGC
>JAGQIT010000317.1:0-185 GCA_020431135.1 Myxococcales bacterium
CGTCCTCGTCGTCCTCGTCCTCGAAGTCGTCGTCCTCGAACTCGCCGTCCTCGTCGTCGTCCTCGAAGTCCTCGTCCTCGTCCTCGTCCTCGAAGTCCTCGTCCTCGTCGTCCTCGTCGAAGTCGTCGTCCTCGTCCTCGAGGTCTTCCTCGTCGTCCTCGTCCTCGTCGTCCTCGTCGTCGTAC
>JAGQIT010000317.1:242-15821 GCA_020431135.1 Myxococcales bacterium
CGTCCTCGTACTCGTCGTCCTCGTCCTCTTCGTCGTCGAAGTCGTCGTCCTCGTACTCGTCGTCCTCGTCGTCGAAGTCGTCGTCGTCCTCGAACTCGCCGTCGTCCTCGTACTCGTCGTCGTCTTCGTACTCGTCGTCCTCGTCGTCCTCGTCGTCAGCGAGCGCGAGGCCACCCAAGGCCGCAGTGTCGGCGAGACGCCGGCGCACGAGAGCGGGGAGGACAGCGGGGTCTTGGGTGCGTCGAAGCATGGCGAACATCCTGGATGTCGGGCGCCCATCCTAGGCCGACCACCGGCGAACGCAAGGCCCGAGACGGCTCCCCGGCTCCGACGCGCCCCCGCGGAGGCGACCTCGCAATCACCCGCATGGCGCCGGAGGAGCGCGCTGCTCCCGACGAGCAGACGCTCAATCGCGGTTCAAGGCCCTCGCGCCACGCCCGCGGCCCGCGCCAATCGCCCCCGTGCAAGCGCGTCGACGGAGCGCCGTACCGGGCCGCGCAGGATCGAGGATACAAGCGAGGACGCGCGAGACGGCTCATCGGCACGCGGCCTGCGTCAGAACGCCGCTGTAGCGTGCTGAGAGCGCGCGACGAGGACTCCGACAGCCTCCGCGCAGCTCGTCGATGAGACGCCGCTGCACCGACACGGACGTCTAGACCCGAACGCGCGGCGCGAAGCGCCCCGCGCGGTGGGCGTGGCGCTCGAAGAGCGGCTGCAGCGCGCCCTCGAGGAAGGCGTCGACCTGCTCCGGCGCGCGGCCGACGAAGTTGCGCGGATCGAGCGCGCTGTCGTCGACGAAGCGCGCGAGGAGCGGCTCGCCGCGCATCCGCGCGATCAGATCGTTCGGGCGCCCCGCCTTGAGCTCGGCCGCCGCCGCCCACGCGTGCTGACGGATCGCCTCGTGCAGCGCCTGCCGGCTCTCGCCGGCCCGGGTCCCGCGCATGATCACCTCCTCGGTCGCCATGAAGGGGAGCTCGTCGGCCATGTTCGCCGCGATCTTCTCCGGGTAGACGACGAGCCCCGAGGTCACGTCGACGACGAGGTTGAGGATCGCGTCGGTCGCCAGGAAGGCCTCCGTGAGGACCAGGCGGCGGTTCGAGCTGTCGTCGAGGGTGCGCTCGAACCACTGGTTGGCGTGGGTCTCGCGCGGGCTCGTGGCCAGCGAGTGGACGAAGCGGGCGAGGCCGCAGATCCGCTCGCTGCGCATGGGGTTGCGCTTGTAGGCCATCGCGCTCGAGCCTATCTGCTTGCGCTCGAAGGGCTCCTCGACCTCGCGCTTGTGGGCGAGCAGGCGGAGGTCGACGGCGAGCTTGGCCGCCGATCCGGCGACGTCGGCGAGGGCGCTGACCACCCACGAGTCGATCTTGCGGGTGTAGGTCTGGCCGCTCACCGGCAGCCAGTGGCGAAAGCCCATCGCCTCGCAGATCCGCCGCTCGAGCGCCTCGACCTTCGCGTGGTCGCCGTCGAAGAGCTGGAGGAACGACGCCTGGGTGCCGGTCGTCCCCTTGACCCCGCGCAGCGGCAGGCGCTCCGCGAGGCCCTCGATGGTCTCTAGATCGAGGGCGAGATCCTGGGCCCACAGGCACGCCCGCTTGCCGACGGTCGTCAGCTGCGCCGGCTGGAGATGGGTGTAGGCCAGCGTCGCCAGCTCGCGGTTGTCGCGGGCGAAGGCGGCGAGCTGGGTGAGCGCCGTGTAGAGGCGATCCATGAGCAGCTCGAGGCCGTCGCGGATCATCACGAGCTCGGCGTTGTCGGCGACGTAGCAGGAGGTCGCGCCGAGGTGGATGATCTTCGCCGCGTCGGCGCCAGCGACCTCGCCGAAGTGGTGGACGTGGGCCATCACGTCGTGGCGAAGCTCCGCCTCGAGCTCGGCGACGCGGGCGAAGTCGACGGTCTCCCGCGCCCGCTTGAGGGCGGCGAGCTGGGCGTCGGAGATCGGCAGGCCGAGGCCCTGCTCGGCCTCGGCGAGGGCGATCCAGAGATCGCGCCAGAGGAGCGTGCGGCGGCGGTCGTCGAAGTTGGCGACCATCGCCGCCGTGGCGTAGCGGGTGGCCAGGGGCGAGCGGTACTCGGGCCGGGTCGCGGCGGTCATCGGCGCGCAGGGTACCCGCCGCGCCGGCGAAAATCGCCCGCCGCAGCCGCGGACCGCGCGGTGCACGCGGAGCGTCATTCGCGCAAAGCAAGGTCTAGCGTTCGCCAGCGCCTGCGTTAGGGTGTCCTCAGCGCCCTCCCCAGCCCCCGTCACACACCCGGGAATAGACCGCGCCCGCCCCTGGTTCCCCGCCTCACCATGGATGCGACCGCCCGCCAGGCGTTCGAAGAGATCGCCCTCCCGCACCTCGACAGCCTCTTCGGGGTCGCCCTCCGCCTGACCCGCGATCGGGCGACGGCCGAGGACCTCGTGCAGGACACGATCGTCCGCGCCTACCGCTTCTGGCATCGGTTTGAGCAAGGCACGAGCATCCGCGCCTGGCTCTTCACGATCCTCCGCAACACCTTCGTCAACGACTACCACCGCAAGACGCGCGAGCGCCGGCGGACCGAGGCCCTCACCCACCAGGCCAGCTCCCTCGGCGAGACCGGCGCCGCCGGCATGGCCAGCGCGCCGCCATCGCCCGAGCAGGCGGTCGCCTCGAAGACCGCCGCCGAGGCGGTCCACGCCGCCCTCGACGAGGTCGGCGAGGACTTCCGCCTGGCGGTGATCCTCGCCGACATCGAGGGCCTCTCGTATAAGGAGATCGCCGCGGTGATGGAGTGCCCGATCGGCACGGTGATGAGCCGCCTCTACCGCGGCCGCCGCCAGCTCAAGAAGGTCCTCGAGCGGCGCATCGCCGCCGCCGAGCCGAACGCGCCGATCTCCCTCGAAGCCTACCGAAAGCGAGGTCACGGATGAGCCGCGACAAGCGACCCGACACGGACTCCCGCCCCGGCACCGATCCCTTGATCCGCAGGATTCAGCCCTTCATCGACGGCGAGCTCGCGGCCGACGAGGCCGCGGCCGTCGCCGCCGAGATCGCCGAGGACCCTGCCCTCAAGGACATGGTCGATGAGCAGGTCAGCGCCCGCGAGGCGCTGCGCTCGCTGCCGCCGATCGCCGCCCCGCAGGCGCTCCGCGCCCGCGTCCTCCTCGAGCTCGACGCCGTCGATCGCGAGGACGAGCTCCGCGAAGAGGAGGTCCAGGCCGCCCCTGTCGGCCGCTTGAGCCGCCTCCGCGCCTTCCTCCGCGGCGGCGTGGTCCTCGCCCCGGCGGCGGCCGCCGCCGCCCTCCTCTTCGGGGTCACGCGGATGAGCGCGCCCGAGGAGGCCGCGCCCCAGGTCGTCGCCGCGGCCGACGAGGACATGTCCCTTGAGACATTGAAGCCGCAGCCGATCGCGGGGGCCGGGGGGACCGCGCTGGCGCCGGCCGACGGCGTCGATCTCGTCAGCCTCGGCGATCTCCCGCGGACCGACGCCGCCGGGCTGCCGGAGTTCGTCGAGTACAGCGACGGCCGCGGCCGCCGGATCGTCGAGCTGCGCCAGCCGCTGGCCGGCGCCCTGCCGGGCACGCCGCAGCGCTTCCGCGACCGGATCTACTTCCTCGGCCGCGATCGCCGCGGACGGGCCTTCGTCGCCTACGACGACGGCGGCCTCGCCCACGTCCTGATGCCCGCCAGCCCCGCGGAGGCCGGGGATCTCCGCTCGCTGCTCGAGCTCGGCGATCGCCTCCGCGGCGAGAGCCGCTAGCCGAGGCCGCCTTCGTCGCCTGACGACGGCGGCCTCGCCCGCGTCCTGACGCCAGCCCGCGGAGGCAGGGATCTCCGCTCGCTGCTCGAACCCGACGCTCTCGAGCGACGAGGGCCTCGACACCACCCCGTCCGCCTTCGTCATCGCCGCCTCGACCGCCTCCTCGCCGACGACGCTGACGCTCGCCGACCCCGCTGCTCGCGCTCGGCGATCGCCTCCCCAGCCGGCTCGACGTAGCGACGTCGCCTCGGCCGCCGTCATCGCCGACGATGACGGCGGAGGCTGGGGATCTCCGCGCGCTGCGCTCGGCGATCACCTCCACGCCGGCGAGGGCCGCGAGGCGCCGCGACATCGCCTCGGCGGAGGTCCCCGCGGCTCGCCCTCGGGTGACGCGGGAGGCCGCGAACACCGGCCTTGAGGGCCGGGGCTGCGAGCCAGTCACCGCCCCAGACGCCGCCGCGAAACACGCGCGCGGGAGCTGGTGAAGGGCGCCGACGGGGCCCCCAGCCCCCTCCCTAACGGCGGTTTCTCAGCGAGCGCTATCGCGCGCCCGGCCGACCCTGGGGCTGGCTTTGCGAGCCGCCATCGGGCTACCCTGCCGCGGTGTTCTCTGCGCTGATCATCGACGCCGACGGCAAGACCCCCGCCGTCATCCAGGACATGCTGGCCGCCTACCGCTTCGAGTTCACGGTGACGGAGAACGGGCCGGAAGCCGTCAACGTCGCGCGGACGGTGGCGCCCAATTTGATCTTCATCCGCGCGGAGCTGCCGCTGACCTCGGGCTTCTCCGTCTGCAACCGGCTACGCCGCAACGAGCAGACGCGCGGGATCCCGATCATCATCTACGCCTCGAGCGTCAGCCAAGAGGTCTTCGACCAGCACGCCAACCTCAAGACCCACGCCGACGGCTACCTCAAGATGCCGCTCGACGCCGACCAGCTCGCGGAGGCCGTGCGCCCGCTCGTCAAGATCGGCGAGACCTCGCAGGGCGAGCCGGCGTCGGTGACGAAGGCGACGGAGGAGCGGGTCGAGCGGCGGATGGAGGAGCCCGAGCCCCGCCCCGAGCGCAGCGGGCGGACGCCGCTCGAGGAGTTCGCCGCCCTCAGCGATGAGCACGCCGCCGAGACCCGCCGCGCCGCCGAGGAGGAGAACGCGCCGTCGCAGGAGTTCGCGCGCGGCCGCCCGTCGAGCGAGCCGTCCGGGTTCAAGATCCAGCGCGAGGTGCTCGAGATCCGCGCCGCCCTCAACGCCAAGAAGCGCGAGATCCTCAGCCTCCGCGACGAGCTCGAGGATCGCGATCGGGCGATCCTCGACGCCCGCAGCGCCAACCGCCAGCTCCAGACGGTGAACTCCGATCTCGAGGCTAACATCCTCGAGGTCCAGGAGCAGCTCCTGTCGGCGCGCGAGCAGATCGAGGCCCTGACCCGCGATCGGGCGACCGCCCGCAAGCGCGAGGACGGGCTCAAGGGGCGCCTCGAGCGGACGACGGAGAAGCTCAAGGAGCTCGAGGCCGAGTACGCAGAGGCGCAGCGCAGCTTCGAGTTCCAGCAGGAGAAGGCGTCCGAGCAGCTGACGACGACGATCGGCGAGCTGACCGACGCCCAGGACAGGATCGCCCGCCTCGAGACCGAGCGCGACGCGCTGACGAACCAGCTGATGGCGTCGCGCGGCGAGGCCAGCGACCTCACCGAGCAGCTCGCCGACAAGCGCCAGGAGGCGAGCCGCCTCGAGATCGCCCTCGCGGAGCTGCAGCAGCGCAGCGAGGACGAGCTCCGCCACCTCAAGGACGAGCACGAGCGAGCGACGGGCGAGCTCCGCGACGCCTACGAGAGCCACATCGGCGATCTCAAGGACCGCCAGCAAAACGAGCTCGAGGAGGCGGAGAACGAGCGCCAGCGCCAGATCCTCGAGCTCGAGGAGAAGCACACCGACGAGATCACGGCGCTGCGCGGGCGCCACAGCGGCGAGCTCGCGGCCCTCCGCGAGGAGCACGAGATCGCGACGGCGCAGGCGAAGGAGCGCCACGAGCTCGAGATCGGCGACATCCGCCGCCGGCACGACGAGACCCTCGCGGCGATCAACGACGAGGCCGCGTCGCAGCTCGTCGCCCTCGAGGAGGCGAAGAACCGCGAGCTCGCCGAGAAGGAGGCCGAGCACCAGGAGTTCACGGCGACGAAGAAGGCCGAGCACGAGGCCGAGGTCGCCGGGCTCCAGGAGGCCGCCGCCGAGATGCAGGCGTCCTTCGAGGGCCAGCTCGCCGCCCTCGATCAGCGGCTCGCCGAGACCCGCCAGGCCGCCGCCGACGAGAAGGCCCGCCTCGAGCAGGAGCTCGCCGACACCCGCGAGCTCGCCGAGCAGACGATCAGCCGCCTCGGCCAGACCCTCGAGGAGACCCGGGCGAAGGCCGAGAAGGACATCGAGGAGCTCACCGACACGCTGACGGCCGCCCGCGAGGCTGCGGCCGAGCAGATCGAGGAGCTCACCCTCCAGCTCACCGACGCCAAGACGACGATGGGCGACGAGATCGCCCGCCTCAGCGAGGCCCTGCGAAACCTCGAGGAGACGACGACGGCCGAGCGCGAGGAGATGCGAGCGAAGATCGCGCTCCTCGAGGAGACCCTCGCCGACACCCAGAGCCGCCTCGCCGTCGCCAGCGAGACCCTCAGCGCCCGCAACCACGCCGGTCACCGCGCCCAGCAGGCGCTCGCGGTCGCCCTCAAGCTCCTTGAGGAGCATACTGTCTCGCCGTGACCACGCGTTCGG
Source organism: Myxococcales bacterium (assembly GCA_020431135.1). GTDB lineage: Bacteria > Myxococcota_A > Polyangia > Nannocystales > Nannocystaceae > JADJRG01. The sequence goes on from JAGQIT010000317.1 coordinate 6,729, forward strand.
CGATCTTCGGCGACACCTCCAACCTCAAGGCGAGCCAGGCGAAGGCGCTCGCTCGCCTGCATGAGCGGCAGGTCCCCGCCGATCAGGTGATCTCCGCGGCGCTCGCCCGCGACCTCCTCGATCTCTCGCACGAGCTCGGGCGCCAGCTCGGCCTCTTCATCGACCGCCGCGGCCGCGTCGAGAGCGTCATCCTCGGCGACGCCCACTCGATGGAGCTGCCGGAGTTCGCCCGTGTCCGCGGCGCCGGCGGCCGCCTCCGCGGCGTCCGCCTGGTCGCCACCCACCTCGTCACCGACCCGCTCACGCGCGAGGAGTTCGCCGACCTCGCCAAGCTCCGCCTCGACCTGATCGCGGCGATCCACCGCGGCCCCGCGGGGATCCAGATCGACGCCGCCACCCTCGCGCCGCCGGAGCCCGGGAGCCGCGACATCTTCTCGGTGCGGACGTGGACGCGGACGCCCCTCAGCCTCCTGACCCGCGAGCTCGGCCCCGACGAGGCGCTGCCGGCCGCCGCTCCCCAGCCCTTCACCGCCTTCGTCCGCGACCTCGAGGCCCAGCTCGTCGCCGCGACGAGCCGCGCGCGCGCCGAGTCGACGGGGACGCGGGCGATGATCCTCATGGTCCACCGCGGCGGGCCCGACGTCGACGCCCGCGAGCACGAGCTCCGCGAGCTGTGCCGGACCCTCGGGATCGACGTCATCGACGTCATCCAGCAGCGCCGGCCGCGGCCCGATCCGCGGACCTTCCTCGGCTCGGGCAAGCTCCGCGACGTCCTCGTCCAGGCGCTCGAGCACGACGTCGAGCTCCTGATCTGCGACCCCGAGCTGACGCCCTCGCAGGCGCGCTCGATCTCCGATCAAACTGACCTTAAGGTCATCGACCGGACGATGCTGATCCTCGACATCTTCGCCCAGCACGCGAAGTCGTCCGACGGCAAGCTCCAGGTCGAGCTCGCCCAGCTCCGCTATCGGATGCCCTTCATGGTCGGCAAGGGGACGATGATGTCGCGCCTCGCCGGCGGCATCGGCGGCCGCGGCCCGGGCGAGACCAAGCTCGAGATCGATCGCCGCCGCGCCAAGGATCGCCAGACGGACCTCGAGAAGCGCCTCAAGAAGATGCGAAAGCAGCGCGACCAGCGGCGCTCGCAGCGGCGGCGCTCGCAGGTGCCGATCGTCGCGATCGTCGGCTACACGAACGCCGGCAAGAGCACGCTCCTCAACACGATCACCGGCGCCGACGTGATCGCCGAGAACAAGCTCTTCGCCACCCTCGATCCGACGGTCCGCCGGATCCGCTTCCCCGAGGATCGCGAGGTCGTCCTCCTCGACACCGTCGGCTTCATCCGCGAGCTGCCGCCGGCGCTGATGCAGGCGTTCAGCGCGACCCTCGAGGAGGTCGCCGAGGCCGACCTCCTGCTGATGGTCGCCGACGTCAGCGACGAGGATCGCGACCAGCACATCGCCACCGTCGAGCGGATCCTGGGGGACCTCGGCGCCGGCGAGGTCCCGCGCCTGATGGTCCTCAACAAGTGCGATCTGCTCGCGGAGGCGGAGCTCACCCGCGAGCAGGAGATCGCCGGCCCCGACACCTACTTCGTCAGCGCCCTCGACCGCCGGAGCACGCGGCCGCTGATCGAGGCGATCGAGAGCCACCTGTGGGAGCGCGGCCGCGTCGAGCGGCCGATCTACGCGGCGGCCCGGCACCGCGAGGCTGACGAGGCCGAGGCTGAGGTCGAGACCGAGACCGAGGTCGAGGCCGACGTCGAGAGCGAGGCCTCCTAGGCCCGCGCTGGCGGGGTCGTCGTCCGCAGAGAAGCGGGTCTGCCGCAGGGCGCCTAGCGCCGTTTTCTGGGGTCCTGCGCCGGCCCTGGGCTACAAGGACGCGTGCCCGCAGAGCTCAGCCCCGGCCTCGCGGCGGCCCTCGGCGCCCTCCAGGGCGTGACCGAATTCCTGCCGATCTCGTCGTCGGGCCATCTCAGCCTCGCCCAGCGCTGGCTCGGGATCGACGCGGCCGCGGCCGGGCACCGCTTCAACATCGTCGTCCACGCCGGGACCCTCCTCGCGGTCCTCTGGGTCTACCGCGCCGACGTCCTCGCGCTCCTGCGCGCCCTCACGCCCGGCGGCGACCCGCAGACCCGCCGCCTCCTCCTCGCCCTCGCGATCGGCACGGCGCCGCTGGCCCTCGCGCTCGTGCCGGCCGTCGAGGCGGGGATCGTCGCCATCGAGCAGCGGCCCGCGGCGATCGGCGTGAGCCTGCTCGTCACCGCCGGCCTCCTCGCCTTCTCGCACTTCGCCGACCGCCGCCAGGAGAACGCCGAGGCGACCCCCGGCCCGCTGCAGGCGCTGGTGATCGGCCTCCTCCAGCTCGGCGCGATCATCCCCGGCATCTCGCGCTCCGGCTCGACGATCGCCGGCGCCCTCGCCCTCGGGATCTCGCGCCTCGCCGCCGCCCGCTTCTCCTTCCTCCTGAGCATCCCGGCGATCCTCGGCGCGTCGCTGAAGGAGGCCCTCGAGATCGCCCAGGCGCCGGCGGCCGGCGTCGACCCCCTGCCCTTCGCGATCGGCTTCATCGCCAGCTTCGTCGTCGGCCTCGCCAGCCTGCGCCTGCTCGTCCACCTCCTCGTCAAGGTCGGGCTCCTGCCCTTCGTGCCCTACCTCGTGGTCGTCGGCCTCGCGGCGCTCTTCATCGGCTAGTGGCCTTTCCGAGCGTTCGAGCGGCTCTCGTGCCGTGCTCGTCGGCCTCGCGGCTTCGTCGCGCACAGCCACGCCGCGCGTCGAGGTCGCGCCGAAGTCCGAGAGGCGCGTCGGCAGCACGCGCTTGTTCGAGTACCCTCGCGGCGATGCGCTGGCTCGTCGGAGACCTCCAGGGGTGCGCGCGAGAGTTCGATCGTCTGCTGGCGACGATCCGCTTCGACCCGGCGCGCGACGAGCTCTACTGCGTCGGCGACCTGGTCAACCGCGGCCCCGACTCGCTGGCGGCCGCCCGCCTGTGGCGCGACGTCGGCGGGCGCGGCGTCATCGGCAACCACGAGGTCTACGCGCTGCTCGCCCGCAGCGGCCGCTGGCCGCGCAAACACGACACCCTCGAGGCGCTCTACGCCGCCGAGGACGGCCCGGCGCTGCTCGACCGCCTGCGCGCCCTGCCGCCGCTCCTCTACCTGCCGGGCGGCGACGGCTTCGCCCCCGCGTGGGTCGTCCACGCAGGCCTCGATCCGCGCTGGGAGGACCTCGCCGAGGTCGCCCGCGATCTCGACGCGCCGGCCCACGACGACGACTGGCTCGAGTCGCCGGAGGTGTCCTTCGCCACCCGCGTCCGCTGCTGCACGGCCGCCGGCGAGCGCAGCCGCTACGACCGCGAGCCCGCGGGCTGCCCCGCGCCCTTCGAGCCGTGGGACGCCCACTACCGCGGCGAGACCCTGGTCGTCCACGGGCACTGGGCCTGGCGCGGCTACTACCGCGGCCCGCGGACCCTCGGCCTCGACTCCGGCTGCGTCTACGGCGGCGCGCTCACGGCGTGGTGTCAGGAAGAGGACAGGATCGTCCAGATCCCGGCGATGGGCTGAGCGAGCGCTTTGCCGCACCTGCGCGACTCGACGGGCTCCATCGGCTGTCGCGCTCCGCGTCAGTGCTCCGCCTGCGCCTGCGCCTCGGGTGGCGCTGGCGTCCAGTCGCGCTCCGCGAGGATGTAGGCCATCAGAGCCATCGCCGCGGCGTTCCCCTCGAGGTTCGCGGGGTCGATCTTGTCGACCGTGTCGGCGGGGCTGTGGTGGAGGTCGAAGTACTGGCTGATGTCGGGGAGGAGGCCGACGCTGAGAACGCCGTCGCGTGTCAGCGGGGAGATGTCGGCGCCCCCGCCCCCGCGCCGCAGGCCGCCGGCGCCGAGCACCCGAAAGAGCCCGCCGTAGGCCTCGAGCTCGGCGAACGCCTCGTCGGTCGCCGTCACCGAGAAGCCCCAGGGCGCGCCCGCGCCGACGTCCGCCTCGATCGCCCCGGCGTGCGGCTCGGCGCCGTGGGCCGCGTGGTAGGCCTTGCCGCCGCGCAGGCCGTTCTCCTCGTTGGTGAAGAGAACGACGCGGATCGTCCGCCGCGGCCGCAGCCCGGCCTTCTTGAGGAGGCGGACCGCCTCCATCGCCATGACGCAGCCCGACGCGTCGTCGCTGCTGCCGTCGCCGACGTCCCACGAGTCGATGTGGCCGCCGATGACGACGATCTCGTCGGGGCGCTCGCGGCCGCGGTACTCGGCGATCGCGTTGCCGCTCTCAGCGTCGGGGAGGGTCTTGCCGCTGAGGAGGAGCTCGACCTTCACGGGACCCTTGGCGGCGAGGCGAGCGAGGTGCTCCGTGTCCTCGATCGACAGGGCGGCCGCCGGGATCTTCGGCACGTCGTCGGCGTAGTGCATCGCCCCGGTGTGCGGCGTCGCCAGGGACTTCGCGGTCACCGAGCGGATCAGCACCGCCTTCGCCCCGACCTTCGCGGCCTCGATGGCGCCGCGGCTGCGGATCTGGACGGTCTCGCCGTAGAAGGTGTTGTGCTCCGCGGCGTCGAAGGGCGGCATCGCCTTGTTGATGACGACGATCGTGCCCTTGGCCGCCGCGCCGAGGGCCGCGATCTCCTCGAGCTCGTTGACGACGACGACCTCGGCGCGGAGCGGCCGCTTGCCGGTGCCGACGGTGCCGCCGAGGCCGAGGAGGTTGAGCTCGCGCCCGCCGATCACCCGCGCCCGCTCGGCGCCGCGGACCCAGCGCGGGACCATCACCTTCTCGCGGCGGACGTTCTCGAGGCCGTCGCTGCGCATCACCTCGAGGGTCCAGTCGATCGTGTCCTCGAGCGCCTGCGAGCCGCTGAGGCGGTGGCCGAAGGTGTCGGCGATCGTCGCCAGGCGCTCCCAGCCGGTCGTGTCGCCCTCGGCCGCGGCGGCGATCTTCGCCGTGACCTCCTTCCACCCCTCGGGGATCGCTATGGCGGACCCCGGCGCGGGCTCGTCCGCGCCGTCGCTCGCGGGCGCGTCGACCGGCGGCGCGTCGGCGACGGGCGCCTGTGTGACGACGGGGGCCTCGGTCTCCGGCGCCTCACGGCAGCTCGCTACAGCCGCGGCGGCGACCAGCAGACCCCACGCAGAACGGACGACGAGGCGCATCAGCTATGGCTGATACCCGCCCGCGCCCGCGCTGACAAGGGCCGCCGAACGAGCCCGTCGAAGCACCCCGAGGCCTCTTCGTCGAAAGACGCCCCGTCAGGCCGCCGCGACTGCGTCAGGACCACGAGGACGCCGCACCGTACGAGCGCCGACCGTCGACCTGCACTACGGCGGCGCGTCGTCGCGTCATGCTGGTTCGACGATCGCGGCGCGAGGCCACACGGAGCGCTCGTCAGCGGCTGCTCGCGCGCGTCTCGATCGCGCGTCTCGGGATCGCGGTCGCACGGTCAATCCATACCACCGTCGGCGCCCGCCGTGCTGTGATAGCCTGCCGCGGTGACCGTGGGCAGCCCCCTGCTCGTCGCCCTGCGCGCGGCGAACGACGCGGTCCCCGAGGCGCTCGTGCGCTTCGACGCGGCCGTGCGCGCGGGCGCCTGCGGGCCGACCTTTGAGGAGTACTCGGCGCGGATCGCCGACGACCTCGCGCCGTGGCGCGAGACCATGTACTTCGACCTCGCGGCGCCGCCGGCCGGCGAGGTCGCCGACGCGCGCCTCCTGGCGGCGGCCGAGGCCGTCGGCGTCGAGCTGCCGCCGCGCTTCGTCGACTACCTGCGGGCGCGGGCCTCGGTCGCGCCGGAGGTCCTGCAGATCGTCCTCGGCTACGACGCCGGCGGGCCCGCGGCGGCGCCCCGCCTCAAGTACTACCTGATCTTTAAGGCAGACTCCTCGGCGGCGGTCGAGCGCCTGCGCCAGGCGGTCGGCGCCCCGCCGCTGCCCGCCGCCCTCGACCCGTCGACGGTCTACATCGTCGGCGTCGACCTCTCCGATCGCGGCCTCCACGACTTTAAGATCTACGTCCGCCTCGCGCCGGCGCGCCTGCGGGCGGCGCTCCGCAACCTCGGCGACTTCGCCGAGCTCTGGCGAGGGAGCCGCTACCTCGTCTACCAGCGCTGCCTGATCGGCGGCGGCGAGCAGGTCTACTTTCACGCCGCGTCGGCCGACGTGCTCGAGCGAGAGCTCGCCCGGCGCGCTCGCCGACAGCCGGCCGCGGCGGCCCTGCGGACGCAGGTCTCGGCGATGAACCGGGCGCCCGGCGGCGCGTGGCGTCCGTGGATCCTCTCGCTCCCCTTCGCCCGCGGCCGCCTCCTCGAGGCGCCCTCGAACCTCTACTTCCACCGCGATGACGACGCCTGTGATACGCTCCATGCGCGTGACGCGGAGGATCGCACTGATCGCCGTTGACGCCCAGTGGCGCGACCCGAACGGGACCTTCTTCTCGTTCTCCTACGGCATCGAGGCGCTGCGGGCCGCGATCGTCAGCGCCCCCGACCTCGCCGACGTCGAGGTCAAGATCATCGACCTGCGCAGCGACGATCCCGACGCCTACTTCGAGGAGCTCGCCGACTTCCGGCCGACGCTCGTCGGCCTCTCGACCTACATCTGGTCGCTCGACGTCTTCGCCGGCCTCACCGAGCGCCTGCGTCGCCACGATCCGCGGGTCGTGATCGTCGCCGGCGGGCCGGCGGCGCGGCGCAACGTCTTCGACCTGCCGCCGCACCACGCGCTGCGCGATCGCCTCGACGCGATCGTCCCGGGCGAGGGGGAGGCGGTGATCCGTGAGCTGGTCCGCCACCACCTCGAGCCCGACTGGCGGACGCGGGTCGTCGGCCTCGAGCTCCCGCAGCGCGGGCTGTGGCGCAGCTCCGGCGAGGCCGAGCGCCCGGACATCGGCGCCTTCCCGTCGCCCTATCAGCTCGACCTCGCGCCCAAGGGCAAGAGCGGCTACGTCGAGACCTTCCGCGGCTGCCCGATCCACTGCGCCTTCTGCCAGTGGGGCGACCAGAAGTCCGATCGGGTGCACAGCGCCGAGTACCTCGCGCGCCACCTCGAGGGCCTGCGCCGCGCCGAGGTCCCCAACGTCTTCTTCCTCGACGCCGCCTTCAACCTGAGCCCGCGGGCGTTCCGCAGCCTCGCCGCCGCCGAGGCCGAGGTGGGTGTTCTTAAGGACATGGTCGTCCACGGCCACCTCTACCCGACCTTCCTCCAGGACCACCACCTCGACTTCTTCGACCACTGCGGCCAGATCCAGGCGAGCGTCGGCATCCAGAGCTTCGACCCGGAGGTCCTCCAGCGCCTCGGTCGGCCCTTCGACATCGACCGCTTCCAGCGCGTGCTCCGGCGGATGCGCGGCCGCGTCGACGTCGACATCGAGCTGATCTACGGGCTCCCCGGCGACAACCCGGCGTCGTTCTGGCGGACGCTGGAGACCTCGCTCGAGCTCGGGCACTCGGTGAAGATCTTCCGCTGCCTGGTCCTCCCGGACGCGCTCCTCGAGCGCGCGGAGGCGCTGTCGATCGACTACGACCCGCGGACCTTCGAGATGATCGCCTGCGAGGGCTGGCCGGCCGACGTCTTCGCGGCGGAGTGGCGCAAGGTCACGGAGCTGGCGGCGAGCTTCGACCGGCCGATCCTCAACGAGGATTGGGTCGGCTTCGTCGTCCGCCCGCACGAGAGCGGCGTCGAAGAGCGGGCCCGCGACAGCCGGACGATCCACGAGGCCGAGGCGCCCCTGGCGACGGCGGCGATCGAGCGCCTGCGCGGGGCGATCGCCGACGCGGCCGCGGGGTGGAGCCTCCGCGGCGTCCGCGGGCGCGGCGATCTCCTGCTCTTCGAGCTCGCGGCGCCGCGCGAGGAGGTGGTTCTCGAGGTCGTGCCGCGCGTCGCCGGCGCGCGCTTCTTCGCCGAGCGCGACGGCCTCGCCTACTCGCACCGCGGCTCGCTCAGCCGCGAGAGCGCGCCGGGGCTGCGGCGGGTGATCGAGGTCGTCCACGGCGACGCCCTGGGCGCGCTCGGATAAGGGAGGACCCATGAGGGTGGTCCTCCTCTTCTTCACCGATCCGCCGCGGCCCTTCAGCAGCTCGGTCGCCGCCCTCGCGCCGATCGTCCGCGCGGCCGGGCACGAGCCCGTCGCCTTCGAGGTCTTTCGCCGGCGGTCGATCGACGCGGTCGTCGACGAGGTCGAGGCGCTCGCGGCCGACGTCGTCGGCGTGTCGGCGATGACCCGCGACTGGCCGGGGGCGCGGGCGCTGGTAGAGCGCCTGCGGGCGCGGGCTGAGGTCCGAGGCGAGCGCGGCCCCTTCGTCGTCGTCGGGGGCTACCACGCGAGCCTCGGGCCCGCAGACGTCGCCGCCTCGGCGGCCGTCGACGCGATCGCGATCGGCGACGGCGAGCGGCCGCTGACGGTCCTCCTGCGCGACCTCGCCGACGGCCGCGCGCCAGCGACGGTGCTTGGCCTTTGGGTCAGGGGCGAAGACGGCTTCGCCGCGCCGGCGCCCGCCGCCGATCCCGAGCCGGACATCGCCGCCCTGCCGCGCTGGGACTACGACGTCTTCGGCGAGTTCGCCGAGATCCTCCGCGGCGGGGTCAACACCTTCGGTCCACACGTCGATCGCTACCTGCCGGCGCGGGCGAGCCGCGGCTGCCCCTTCACCTGCGCCTACTGCTCGGCGCCGCGGTGGGGCCGCTTGCAGGGGTTCGCGGCGGGCGCGACGGAGCACCGCCGCAACGTCCGACCCGTGGCGCACCTGTGCGACGAGCTCGCGGCGCTCCGCGACCGCTACGACCCCGAGGGCTTCGAGTTCTGGGACGAGCACTTCCCGCCGCAGGTCGACTGGTTGCGCGAGTTCGCCGCGGTCTACCCGCGTCGCGTCGGCCTCCCCTTCAAGGTCGAGATGCACCCGAACGCCGCGACGCGCGAGCGCCTCGAGCTGCTGGCGGCGGCCGGCTGCGCGCTCTTCCACTGCGGCGTCGAGGCCGGCGACGAGGCGCTGCGCCGCGACGTTCTCAACCGCCGGACCAGCGACGCGCGCCTCCAGCGGGTCTTCGACGACTGCCGCGACCTCGGGCTGGCGACCAGCGCCTCGCTGATGACGATGCTCCCCGGCGAGACCCGGGCGC
>JAGQIT010000318.1 GCA_020431135.1 Myxococcales bacterium
GGCTCCTCCGGCTCGCCGCGTGGGTGTGCCTGGGGGGATCGCTCGCCGGCTGCCCCGTGTCGCCGAGCCGGCGCCCGACGCCGCGCCCGCGCCCGCCGACGACGACCTCGCCGACGCCGACGCCGACGCCTTCGCCGACGCCCGCTGATCCGACCGTCGAGATCGTGTCGCAGGGGCGACACACCTGCGCGCGCCGGCAGTCCGGGCAGGTGCAGTGCTGGGGGAAGAACCTCTTCGGACAGCTCGGCGACGGGTCGACGCAGGATCGCCGCAACCCGGTCGCGGTCACCGGCCTCGGCGAAGCGACCGCGCTCGCGGTCGGCCTCAACCACAGCTGCGCGCTCACCCGCCGCGGGACCGTGATGTGCTGGGGGAACAACGAGCAGGGGCAGCTCGGCGACGGCAACGGCGGCCGCCCGGGCGCCGGCAGCCAGCGGCCGGTGCAGGTCCGCGGGCTCACCGACGCGGTCCAGATCTCGAGCGGCACAAAGCACGCCTGCGCCCTCCGCCGCGGCGGCGCGGTGGTCTGCTGGGGCTCCAACGCCAACGGCCAGGTCGGCGAGAAGGGGGCCGATCGCGCGACGACCACGCCGGTGCCCGTGCCTGAGCTCAGCCAGGTCGCCGAGGTCCGCGCGGGCGGCAACCACACCTGCGCGCGTCAGGCCAGCGGCGGCGTCCTTTGCTGGGGTCGCAACACCGAGGGCGAGCTCGGCGACGACAGCCACGGCGGCCGCCTCAACGCCCGCCCCGTCGTCGGCCTCGCCGACGCCGTCGCCCTCGCCAGCGGCGGCGCGCACAGCTGCGCCAAGCGGCGCGCCGGGACCTTCGTCTGCTGGGGCGCCAACAGCCACGGCGCCCTCGGTGACGGCAACACCGGCGAGTTCGCGGTGCGCAAGCCCGTCATCGTCGTCGGCCTGCGCGGCGAGGCGTCCCTCGTCCTCGGCGGCGCGCACAGCTGCGCGCTCTCGGGCGGCCGCGTGCTGTGCTGGGGAAGCAACGCCGAGGGACAGGTCGACGGCACCCGCCAGCCGCGACCCCGCCCGACCCCGGTCCGCGACCTCACCGACGTCGTCGACCTCGCCCTCGGCGAAGCCCACTCCTGCGCGCTCCAGAGCAGCGGCAACGTCACCTGCTGGGGGAGCAACGAGCACAGCGCGCTCGGCCGCAGAGCGCTGCGCTGAGGGCCGGCTGCGCTGTCGCGTGGCTCGCGGGCTCTCCTCGTGCTCCTCACGGCGGCGGGGGCGTAACAAAAGGCGAGCCGCCCCGCCGCTCGCGGCGGAGCGACAGCAGGTGGGTGAGGATCAACGCGACCGCCGCGAGGCTCGTCGTGAGGTGCTCGACCCACGGTATGTCCGCGCTCGCACGTCCGAGCACGAGGAGCGCCACTCCTACGGCGTACGGGACGACGGGGGCGAGGTCGCGTTTCACAGCCGCGATCGCGGCGGAGGTGGAGGCCATCACCGTCAAGACGGCCATGGTCCAGCTCTCGAGGCCGTCCGAGGCCGCGAAGGGGAGCAGCGCGACGACGAGCGGCGTCGCCAGGCAGTGGATCAGGCAGATCACAGACGCGATCACGCCCACTCGATCGAGCATCGCGGGGGATAGGACCTTCATGGAACGTCGAGAGGTCGAAGGGGGCGCGGCGTGGAGAGAGAGCGGCGGGAGGCGCCCGACGTCGGCGGCGCGCGGGGTCCGGAAGGAGCGTCGTAGGCGCGCAATGACCACACACCCCGACGTCGAGCGCCTCCCGCCGCGCTCAGATCATGAGCTCAATTGGCGGTCGTCGATCGAGGGCGCGGTCGCGGTGCGTTTCGCGTGTGCGCTCATTCTTCGGCCTCTCCGTCGTCGCCCGAGGGCCGCGGGAAGGGGCAGGGGAGCCGCATCCACGCCGCCTCTCCTGCGGCGACGAGCGCGGGCTGGAGGAGGCACGCGAGGAGCTGGCGGCGGATCCTCCCGCTGTCGATGTCCTGACCGATGAAGACCAGCTCCTGCGCGCGATCGCCGAAGGCGGGGTGCCAGTTCGACTGAGTGTCGGGGCGTTGGGCGAGCTCCAGCGGCCACTGTCGGCGGTCGACGCTCGCCCACCAGCGACCCGCCGGATGGAGCGAGGTCACTCGCCCGGCCTGGGCGAGCTCGTAGGCGAGAGCAGGCCGAGGCGCGATCCAGAAGAAGCCCTTCGCCCGGAGAACGCCGCGCCAGAAGCTCGGATCGTGGAGCAGCGCCCACAGGCGCGCGGCGTCGAAGGGCTCGCGGGCGCGGAACGTGAAGCTCGAGAAGCCGTAGGCCTCGGTCTCGGGCGTGTGCTCGCCCTGGAGCTCGCGGATCCAGCCGGCCGACGAGGCCGCGCGCTCGTAGTCGAAGCGTCCGGTGTTGAGGACCTCGGCGAGCGGGACCTCACCTCGGATCGCGCGGACGAGCTTGGCCTGCGGGTTGAGGGCGCGCAGCGAGCCCTCGACCTCACGCAGGCGCGCCTCGTCGACGAGGTCGATCTTGTTGACGACGATGACGTCGGCGAACTCCACCTGCTCGACGAGGAGATCCGTGACGGTGCGCAGGTCGTCGTCGCCGAGCGACTCCCCGCGCTCGCGCAGCGCGTCGCCGCCCCAGTAGTCGGTGACGAAGGTGGACGCGTCGACGACCGTGACCATCGCGTCGAGGCGCGCGACGTCAGCGAGGCTCTCGCCCGCCTCGTCGGTGAAGACGAAGGTCTGGGCGACAGGGACCGGCTCGGAGATCCCGGTCGACTCGATCAGCAAGGCGTCGAAGCGGCCCTCGCGGGCGAGGCGACCGACCTCGGCGAGGAGGTCGTCGCGGAGCGTGCAGCAGATGCAGCCGTTCGACATCTCGACGAGCCGCTCTTCGGTGCGGTGGAGCGCCGCCCCGCCGCGCTCGACGAGCGCCGCGTCGATGTTGACCTCGCTCATGTCGTTGACGATGACCGCGACCCTCAGCCCCCCGCGGCGATGGAGGATCTGATTGAGGAGGGTCGTCTTACCGGCGCCGAGGAAGCCGGAGAGCACCGTGACAGGGAGGCGCGCGTCTTCGCTGAATGAATGTGTAGTGCAGCTGTTCATCAAGGACTCCGTCCCGCTGCGGCCACGAACGGGCCGCTACTTGCCCTCGCGGAAGAGCACATGCCTACGGGCGATTGGGTCGTACTTCCGCAGCTCGAGGCGCTCCGGCGTCGCGCGCCTGTTCTTCGTCGTTGTGGAGAGATAGCCAGTGCCCGCGGTCGACACGAGCTTCACGATGACGCGTTTTCCTTTAGCCATAGGACCGACGACTCCTGCGAATGCGGCCTACGAGACGAGGAGCGCGAAGGTGAGGTCGACGTCGACGCTCCCCGGGAGCTCGCGGCCGCTCGCCAGGTCGCTCGGGAGCTCGCCGCTCTTCTGCGGGACGTCGTTGATCGGCGGGAGGTGGCGGAGAATGACGCGAAGCGAGCCCTCACCGGGGGCGAGCGCCTCGATGCGATTCACGAGGCCGACCGGGAGATCCTCGCCCGTCGCGTTCGCGCCGTAGTCGGACTCGAGATCCTCGTAGCGATGCGAGATGAGCGGTGTGTCGGCGGCCGCGGCGGGTCCGACGACGTCGCCGACGATGAAGAGCATGTGCTCCTCCGCCTCGTCTTCGATCTCCGCGGTGATGTCCTCGGGCGGATCGACGAGGGCGTTGGCGAAGCTTATCGTCAGCTCGTAGGACACGCCTGCGCTGAGCTCGACCCTCTCGAACGCGCCGGAGACCCCGCCGTCGCCGTCGGGATCGTCGAACTCAAACGTCCGCGGCGCGCTCCCGTCCGCCGGGCTGAAGGTGAGCGAAACGCGCGAAATGGTCTCGTTCTCATGATTGTGGTCGTTGTGTTCGCAGCCCCCGACCAAGAGGAGTAGAGAGAGGATTGCGCCCGGTGCGCATCTGCAAGTTGGTTGCATTTGCGATCTCTAGACGACGTCCGCATCGAAGTCAAGCGCTCGCGGTGCTCGCGGCGCCAAGCCGCGGGCGTCATCGCGTGTGCTCTTCGGGACGGGCGCGTGAAGTGGGTCTCGTCGCGCCAGCCCACCGCGTGGGCGAGCTCGGCGGCGTCGTTGAGGGCGTCCGGGGCGACGCTCGGCCCGCGCAGATCGTCTCCCCGAGGCTCATCTCGAGGGAGCAGACGAACACAATCGACTCCCTGACCTGCGGGGGCGCGCTCCGCTAGCCTCGGGCGTATGGCCCCACCGACCCCCTTCGACGCGGCGCACGCGGCCCGCTACGACGACCAGTTCCGCCCCCTCGCGCCCCTCCGCGACGCCCTCCATCTCGTGACGCAGCTCGCCCTCAACGAGGCCCCGGAGCGCGCGCGCGTCCTCTGTGTCGGCGCGGGGACGGGCGCCGAGGTGCTCCAGCTCGCGCCTGTCTTCCCGGGCTGGCGCTTCGTCGCGGTCGACACCTCGGGGCCGATGCTCGAGCGCTGCCGGGCGCGGCTCGCCGAGGCCGGCCTCGAGTCGAGGTGTGTGCTCCACGAGGGGACGGTCGACACGCTGCCCGCGGAGCTGGGCCCCTTCGACGCGGCCACCGCGGTGCTCGTCTCGCAGTTCCTCGTCGATCCGGGCGAGCGGCGGCGCTTCTTCCAGCGCATCGCCGAGCGCCTGCGCCCCGGGGCGCCGCTCCTCTTCGCCGACCTCGCCGCGGACTCGCTCGACGGCGAGCTCATGGCGCTGTGGCAGCGGGCCTGGCGGCACGCGGGCGCCTCGGCGGAGGCGGTCGAGAACATGGCTGCGTCGGTCGGCCGCAGCGTCGCCATCGTCGCGCCGCGCGAGGTCGAGGCCCTGGTCGCCGCCGGCGGCTTCGACGAGCCGGTGCGCGTCTTCCAGACGGTCTTCATCCACGGGTGGCTGGCCCGACGTACAGCTTCGGGGTTGGCGGCAAGCTGACGAGCTGTTGGCCGCCGAGCGCCGCCGACCTCGACCCGGCGCTCGGCGGACCCTGGCGCGATTTCACCGAGAGCTCCGCGCATCGCCGCGCCGCGCGGCGAGCCGAGGAGGCGCGCGATCCTGGCTCGGCGCCGCGTAGCGTGTGATCCGAACTTCGGCCTGGGATAGACTCGATCGGTCGAATTGCCGATCCGACTGTGACATCGCCGCTCTCCATCGTCCTCGAGATGACGCGCGTCGCGGAGCCCGACGATCCGCATGCGTTCCGCTTCGAGGCCCAGGGCTATACGCTCCGAGGTCCGACCGGCAGGATCGAGCGCTTCGACGTCCCGTGGTCGCGGGAGCTCCTCGCCGATCTCGAGGTCCTGCGTCGACCCGGGCGCGACCCGGCGGTCATTCAGCGCATCGGCGACGTGATGCAGCGGGCGCTGCGAACGATCGGCTGGAGCGCCCTCAGCGAGTCGATCCGAGCCGCCAGCGAGGCGGGGCGCGAGGTTGTCGTCACCGTCCGGGCGAACGCCGCCGAACTCTACGCGCTCCCCTGGGAGCTGGTCACCGTCGGCGCGTCCGGTCGACACCTGGGGGAGCTCCCGGGCGTCGTCCTCCGCCACGAGTGGCCGGGGACGGCGACGAGCGCCGAGCGACCATCGCCGCGCCCCGAGGGCGGGCGGGTGCTCTTCGCCTGGTCGGCTGCCGGAGGCGGCGTGCCGACCAACGAGCATCAGCGGGCGCTCTCCGAAGCATGCTCAAAGGGACATGTCGTCTTTGACCCCGCGACCGACGTCGTCGAGCACGTCTCGGCGTCGCGCCTCGCCGAGGCGCTCGACGCCGCGGAGGCTGCGGGGACCCCCTTCGCCGTGCTCCACGTCCTCTGCCACGGCGGTCGTGCCGGCTCGACCTTCGGCCTCGTCGTCGACGGCGAGGCAGGCTCCGAGGGCGTCGTCGACGGCGGTCGTCTCCGTCAGCTCCTCGCCCCGCACGCGCGGAGCCTCCGCCTCGTCGTCCTCGCGGCCTGCGACGGCGGAAACAGCGGCGACCCCGGGAATCACCTCGGCAGCGTCGCCCAGGCGCTTCATCGCGCCGGGATCGAGGCGGTCGTCGCCTCCCGCTACCCGCTCTCGATCGCCGGCTCGAACGTCCTCGCCGCGACGCTCTACCGCGCGCTCCTGGTCGATCTCCTGCCGGTCGGACGCGCCCTCGTCGAGGTCCGCGCCCGCCTCGCGCGCCTGACCGGCAGCCTCGACTGGGCGAGCCTCCAGCTCTACGCCCGGGAGGCGGACGGCTCGGAGCTTCGTCCAGTCGTCTTCTGCCCCTACCGGGGCCTCCGCGCCTTCGAGCCCGAGCACCGCCGCTTCTTCTTCGGCCGCGACCGCGAGCGCGAGGAGACCCTCGCCGACCTGCAGGCCCTCATCGACGGCGGTCATCCGCGCTTCCTCGTCGTCTATGGGGCCTCCGGGACCGGCAAGTCGTCGGTGGTCCTCGCAGGGGTCGCCCCCGACATCGCGCGCGTGAAGGCGAAGCGAGCCGGCCCCTGGGAGGTCCGGACGATGAAGCCCGGCGCCCAGCCGCTCGCCGCCCTCGACGAGCTCCTCGCCGACGCGCCCGCGGCCGGTCCGCGCCTCCTCGTCGTCGATCAATTCGAAGAGGTCTTCACCCACGTCGACGACCCCGCGGCTCGGACGGCCTTTGTCCGGCGGCTGTGGTCGCTCGCAGGGGCAGACTCGGGGGTTCACGTCATCATCACCCTCCGGGTCGACTTCCTCGGTCGCTGCGGCGAGCTCCTCCTCGACGACGCCGGTCTCGGCCTCGACCGGGTGGCGTACGACGAGGCGCACCGCGTCGCCGTCGCGCGGATGGGTCCGGAGCAGGTGCGGGAGGTGCTGGAGCGCCCGGCGGCGCGGGTCGGCCTCCGCTTCGCGCCCGGCCTCCTCGATCGAATCCTCGCCGACGTCGGCGCTGAGCCGGGCGCCCTCCCGCTCCTGCAATATGCCCTCGGGCGCCTCTGGGCCCAGCGCGAGGGGCAGGTCCTGCGGGCGGCGGCCTACGAGGCGATGGGTGGGCTCGTCGGCGCCCTCGAGAAGGACGCCGACGAGCTCGTGCGGCGGCTCGATTCGGCGGAGCTCGGAGAGGCCCGAAGGATCCTCGTCCGGTTGGTCGATGCCCGCGACGACGAGGGGCTCGACACCCGCCGCCGCGTCGAGCTCGCGCAGCTCCAGCCCGCCGGGGCCGAGCGCGAGGCCGTCTTCGACCGGGTCGTGGCTCGGCTCGTCGAGGCTCGCCTGGTGGTCCGCAGCGAGGACGAGCATGACAAGACCCGCACCCTCGAGGTCGCGCACGAGGCGTTGATCCGGCGCTGGGCGGTCCTCCGCCGCTGGATCGCCGAGGATCGCGAGAAGCTCGCGGAGCTCGAGCGGCTGCGGGTGTGGGCCGAGCACCAGGCCCCGCTCACCGGGAGCCGGCTCGAGCGGGCCCTGGACTTCCTGCGCGAGCACGGCGACGACGTCGATCGGGCGGTGCGCGCCTTCATCGAGGCGAGCGAGGCCGAGCGTCAGCGTAGCGAGGCCGAGCGGGCGGCCGCGGCCCGACGCCGCCGGCGGACCGTGATCGGGGTGATCGTCTCGCTCTCGACGATGCTGGTGCTCGCGGTTGGGCTCGGCGTGTGGGCGCTCGGGGCCGAGGCCGCGGCCACGAAGGCGGCGAAGGGCGAGGCCGCGGCGGCTCGAGCGGCCGAGAGGTCGGCGGCAGAGGCGAAGGAGGAGGCCAAGCGCGCTGTCCAGGCGCAGCGCCTCGCCGGCGCGCGCCTCGCGTTGATGGACAAGGACCCCACGGCCGTGGCCCTCATCCTCAGCGAGGAGGAGGACCCGGTCTCGGCGGAGGGGTGGCTACAGGCGAGCGTCGACGCCGCAGCCCTGCCGATCGCTCGCGTGATCCTGCGTCGTCCGACGGAGGAGGGGAGAACGACGTGGGCGTCGTTCTCCCCGGACGGTGACCGCGTCGTCACCGGGACCGGGGGGGGCGTCGCGTGGATCTGGCCGGCAGACGGTCGTGGCGAGCCCGTCGAGCTCTCTGGGAATCAGGGGTCGATTGCGTCCGCGTCGTTCTCCGCCGACGGCGTCCGCGTCGTCACGGCTTCTGTAGACGGGAGCGCGCTCGTCTGGCGCTCCACCGGCGTCGGCGAGCCGGTCGTGCTCGGCGCGGTCGGGGGCTACAACCGAGATGTCGTGTGGGCGTCATTCTCGCCCGACGGTCTGCGCGTCGTCACCGTGCCATTCATGGGAGACGCTCAGGTCTGGCTGGCGGACGGCCGTGGCTCGCCGATGGCGCTGGAAACGGGCGGCGACCGGGTGCTCGCAGCCTCGTTCTCGCCGGAGGGCGATCGAGTCGTCAGCGGCCACGGGGACGGCAGCGCGCGGGTTTGGCGAGTCGACGGGAGCCGCCCCCCGCGTGTCCTCAAGGGGCACACGGACCGCGTCGAAGCGGCGTCGTTCTCCCCGGACGGGCGCTGGATCCTCACCGCCTCGATGGATTCGAGGGCGCTGCTCTGGCCCGCCGACGGCCACGGGGAGCCCCGGGCGCTCGCGGGACACACGGAGGGGATCTGGTCGGCGTCGTTCTCCGCCGATGGCCGCCTGGTCGTGACGGCCTCCGGGGACAAGACCGCCTGCTTGTGGAGGGTCGACGAGCCCGGCGAACCTGTCTGTCTTAAAGGACATGATGGAGAGGTCCGAGCGGCGTCGTTCTCCGCCGACGGCCGCCGCGTGGTCACGGACTCGCGGGACGGAACGGTGCGCGTCTGGCGAGCTGACGGCGCTCTCCTGGGCGTCCTCCCCGGCGTCTCCTATGAGACGAGGAGCGCGGCTTCCATCTCGAGGGACGGCCAGAGCGTCGTGACGATCTGCGAGGACTCGGCGCGGATCTGGCGTGCCGATGGTCCCGGCGAGCTTGTCACCGCCGAGGAGAGCCGGAACACGCTCAGGTCCCCCGACGGTCGCAAGACCCTCACCCTCGTGGGGGAGCTCGTGGCGATACAGTACGAAGAGGAGCGCGGCGACGGGCTCTTCGTCCAGAAGTACATCGAGCTCGGGCGTCATGAGGGCGAGATCCGGTCGGCGTCGTTCTCCGCGGATGGCCAGAGGGTCGTCACCGCCTCCTGGGATGACACGGCGCGAATCTGGAGCGCCGACGGGAGCGGCGAGCCCGTGGTCCTCCGAGGCCATGAGGACGGGGTCGAGGCGGCGTCGTTCTCCCCGGACGGCCAGAGGATCGTCACCGCCTCGCTGGATGGCACCGCGCGCGTCTGGAGCGTCGACGGTATCGGCGAGCCCGTGGTCCTCCGCGGTCACAAGCGCGTCGTCAGCGCTGCGTCGTTCTCCCCCGACGGCCGGAGAGTCGTCACCGTCTCGTGGGACGAAACGATCCGGGTCTGGAGTGTCGACGGCGTCGGCGAGCCCTTGATCCTCCGAGGTGTCGCAGGGGGCGTCGAGGCGGCGTCGTTCTCCGCGGACGGTCGGGCCATCCTGACGAAGGCGAAGGACGGCACGGCGCGGCGCTGGATCATCGATGCGACAGCGCTGCGCGATCAACTCCGCTCGACGACCGCGGCTTGTCTCACGCCAGACCAGCGTCGGCGCTACCTCAGCGAGCCGTTGAAGGACGCGGAGCCCAAGTGGGAGGCATGCGAGCGCGCGCACGGCCGTGACCCTCGCAGACACCCTAGCCCAAATGGGGAAGGCGCCGGGTCGTCTACGGGCTGAGCCTCCGCGGCCCTGTCGGCGGGCGGCTTGAGCGAGTCGGCGCGAGCTCTTCGAGCTCGTCGACAGCCGGCCCTGCGACCGCTCCCGCGGGGGAGCCCGAATGCATCGATCGTCGGCGCGCGCGCCTCTTCGAGGTCACGCCGCGCGCATGGGCGCGCCAGCCTCCGAACCGCCCGGGTTCACGACCGCGAGCGCGCCTCACATGAGCGTTTCCCCGCGCGCAAAAAAAGGGGGGTGTTGCCCCCACTGGCACTTTGGTATCGTGAGTCGCGGAGGAATGGTGCGGATATGAGTCAGACGGATATCGCTCCAATTGGCTATTGGAATTTCACAGCGCGACAGGGCCCGTTTCAGGGGCTATCCCCAAACTGGGCGCTGAAGACGAATGGTGCCACGATCACGGACAGGGGCCTCAAGGTCGCGGTGAACCAGTATGCCGTGGCGACCGGCTATACAGGCAAAGCGCCGGTGTCCGAGAAGACCCTGGTGGCCTGGCTGCGCCTCGCAGACCTCGACGCTCGAGGAGGCGCGGCGTTGACGATAGACTCGAAGTCCGTCGACCAGTTCGACGGCTTGGTCTACGGGGAGGTGACGCCTCGACAGTGGATCATGGGCAGCAACGGGGCCAAGCGTACGCCCCGTTCGGACGCGGACTACGCCACAGAGGACGCGCCCGGGCAGCTCGTACAGATCGTCGGCGTCTACCGCAACACGTCGACAGGCTCGACGATCGAGGGATACCGAAACGGGACGCTCTTCACCACGTTCAATTACACAACCCCGCTTCCGATATGGCAGCCGGGAGACATTCAGTTGTTCTTCGGCAAGCGCCACCATCTCGCGAACCCGGTCAATTGCTACCTCGACGCCGTGATCGTCGCCGCAGCCATCTACGACATAGCCCTCCCCAAGGGGACGGTGCCTGGATTGGACAATCGCGGCTTGCAGTAGTTTCGCGGGGCGTTCGCGGGGCTTCCGCGGACGCATCGTGACACCTACGGCCGCCCCACGGGCGGCTCGCTCCTGACGGCCTCTTGGCGTCCCTGGCGTAGGTCAGGGACGCTGACGCCTCGTCGAGGCGAGCGCGCGCGTTGAAAGCCGTCGTCGATCTCGGACCGCGCCGCTGCGCGGATGACCGCGGCGTGCACGACGAGTGCCGCGAGACCACGGGCCGCTGGCGCTCGCCGCGAGGAGCGGCCGAGTCGCGCGGCGCTACGCCATCGACGGCGCGCAGAGCAGCTCGGCGAGCGCCGCCACCGGCTGCTCCCAGAGGTTCTCGTAGCGCACGCTGAGCATCTCCCGTGAGCGCCTGCCGCGGACGTAGGCGGCGAAGATGCGGCGGAGGAGCGCGCGCATCTCCGCCGCGCTCTTGCCGACGAGCATCTGCGGGATTGAGAACACCAGGATGAGCACCGTCTGGCGCAGGCCGAGGTTGCCGAGCACGAACGCCTGGAGCTCCATCTCGCCCTCGCCGTCGGTGCCGTAGCCGGTGATCACATGGAAGAGGTCGTGGGTCTCGCGGTAGCGCTTGCTCAGGTAGTCGACGTCGCTTGCGACCGGGTACTTGGAGACGAAGGGCTCGATGCCGTTGGCGTCGAAGTAGCGGACGAACTCGTGGCCGAGGGTGCCGTCGGGGAGCGCGGCGAGGGCCTCGAGATCGAGCTCGCGGCCCTGGAGGGTCGGCCGGGCGTCGAGGAGCGCGCGTCCCTCTGCGCCGCCGCGCCATGAGCTCGCCAGGCGGGCGAAGACCTCGCCGTCGAGGCAGGCGTGGAGGAGCGGCGCGTAGTAGGGATCGCCGGCGTCCTCCGCCAGGGCCCGGAGCGCCTTCATCGCCAGGCGCAGGCGGGTGAAGATCGAAGCGTTCGCGGGCAACGTCGGGTAGCTGTTGAGGTCTGGCGCCGGCTCCATCGGTCTCATCCCTTCGCGCCTCGAGTCTGGCTCAAGCGGACACTGGCGTCCACTTCCACTTCGCCGGTAGAGTCTCCGGGTGCCCCCGCCCCGCAGAGCGGCCCGCCGCCGCGAC
Organism: Myxococcales bacterium; assembly: GCA_020431135.1. GTDB lineage: Bacteria > Myxococcota_A > Polyangia > Nannocystales > Nannocystaceae > JADJRG01. Next base: position 11,688 of record JAGQIT010000318.1, read on the forward strand.
GCCGAGGAGAACCGCGCCCGCGTCGTCGCGGCCGCCCGCGAGCTCTTCGCCGAGGAGGGCTTCGAGGTCCCGCTCGACGCGATCGCCCGCCGGGCCGGCGTCGGCCGGGCGACCCTCTACCGCAACTTCCCCGACCGCGGCGCCCTCGCGGCCGAGATCTTCGACGGCAACCTGCGCGAACTCGAGGCCCAGGCGGCCGCCCTCGGCGAGCGCGCCGACGCCCTCCTCGAGCTCCTCCGGGCGATCGTCGACATGCAAGTCGAGGCCCACGCGATGGTCCCGGCGCTCCTCCAGGAGCCCCGCGCCCCCGACCTCGCCGCCCTCGAGCGCAGGGTCCGGCGGCTCCTCGCGGCGCCCCTGCGTCGCGCCAAGGCGGCCGGCCAGGTGCGCGAGGACCTCGCGATCGGCGACGTCACCACCGGCTTGGCGATGATCGCCGCCGTCACCGGCGATACTACCGTCGCTGCCCGCCGCCGACGCGCGAGGCGGGCGCTCGAGCTCCTCCTCTACGGTCTCCTCCCGCGCGGGGAGTCAGACACGAGCGACTAGCATCGGCCCAGCGCTCTCAGACAGAGCCGCAGTGCCGGGCGAGCGGCGTTGATGAGGCGAGTTGCGACCACGCGCCGGCCCGCCGTGAGGGGCCCGCGGCGCGGTCATCCGCGCAGCTCCGCGGCCCCCCTCGACTAGAACTGGTCGAGGAGGAACTTGATCAGGTCCGTCGAGGTGACGACGCCCTTGAGCTCGCCGTTCGCGGCGACGATCGGCAGGCAGTGGAAGGCGCCGTTGGCGAGCTTCTCGGCCGCGTCGCGGATCGTGTCGTCCGGGCTCGCCGTCAGCACGTCCTCGGCCATGACCTCGCGGATCGTCATCGTGTCGAGGAGCGCGTCGATCGTCCGCGGGTCCTGGGTGTAGGTGTCGCCGTAGCTCACGCGCAGGAGGTCGCTGGCGCTGATGAGGCCGATGAAGCGATCCCCGCTGACCACCGGGATGTGGTGGATCCTGTGCTCGTTCAGCGCCGCGCGGACCTCGGAGAGCTTCTGCTTCTCGTGGACCGTGACCGGCTCGCCGCTGATCAGATGCGTGACCTTCTCGCTCCGCTTCATGGACCCGCTTGTACCCCAATCCGCGGCGACCTTCGAGCGCACGTCTAGCAGCCCGTAGCGAAAGTCCCGCGCCCCCCGCGGACCGGCGCGCCCTGCAGGGCGGAGGCGGCCCCCGCGGTCATTCCTCACGCGCTGCCGGGGATCGCCGCCCGGCGGTCGCAAGCGCGCTCACCCGCCTGCGCGCGCGGACGAGGTAGTAGAGGCACGCCGCGCCGAGGATCCCGGGGAGCACGAAGGTGAGGGGGATCTCGATCCCGAGGAGGGGCAGGGCCGTCGCGCCGAGGCTCTGCGTGAGCACGCAGTAGAGGGCGAAGAGGCCGAGCGCGAGGGCGGTCCACGGCAGCGCCAGCGTCGGCGCGCGGTAGGGCCGGACGAGCGCCGGCTCGCGCCGACGCAGCGCCAGGAGGGCGATCATGCTCAGGCAGGCCATCATCAGCGCGCCGCACACCGAGAGGACGATCAGCGCGTCGGCGAACGCCGCCGAGCCGGCGCAGAGCACCCCTATTAGCCCGGGGACGATCACCGCCCACACCGGCGCCCCGCGCCGCGACAGGCGGCTGAGGAACGCCGGCAGGTAGCCCGCTCGCGCCAGCGCGAAGGTCTGCCGCGACAGCCCGAGGACGATCCCGTGGAGGCTCGCGATCAGCCCGCACAGGCCGATCAGCGCGACCCCGCGGCTGATCCAGCTCGACGCCCCGTAGACCGCCGCGAGGGCCTCGGGCAGCGGATGATCCGCGGCCTCGCCCGCGGCGGCGCCGAGCCCCGCCGTGACCACCAGCGTCAGCGCCGTGCAGCCCGCGAGGGTGAGGATCCCGGCGATGAACCCCCGCGGGATGTCGCGCGCCGGATCACGGACCTCCTCGGCGGCCATCGCCGCGCCCTCGACCCCCAAGTACAGCCAGATCGCGTAGGGGATCGCCGCCAGGACCCCGCCGGCGCCGCCGATCCAGCCCTCTTCGCCGCCCCCACCGGCGATCGCCGCGAGGTCGACGTGCGGGAGCCCGGCGCCGTAGTAGAGCGCCAGGCCGACGAGCGCCAGGAGGGTCGCCACGAGCTCGATCAGCGCCGCCCCGGCGATCCCGATCAGGTTGACCGCGATGAAGATCAGGAAGACCGCGACGGTCGCGACCTCCGCGGGGATCGCCGGCGCGAGGAAGTGGACATAGGCGCCGGTCGCCACCGCGATCGCCGGCGGCGCGAAGCCAAACTCGAGGAGCACCGCGACCCCGGCGAGGAAGCCGAAGAAGGGCGAGAGGGCCCGCCGACAGTACCCCGACGGCCCGTCCGCCTGCGGGATCGACGTCGACAGCTCGGCGTACGAGAAGATGAACGCCGCGTAGAAGACCGTGACGATCGCAGCCGCCGCGAGCATCCCCAGCGGACCCGCGACCGGGAAGCCGTAGTTCCAGCCGAAGTACTGCCCCGAGATCACCATGCCGACGGCGATCGACCACAGGTGGACGACGCCGAGGCTGCGGCGGAGATGCGGCGGGGTCTGGGGGTCGTCCTGCATGCGGCCGCTCCCGGGCGTCGGGCCATCGTACGTGGCCGCGCGTGCTCGCGTCTCGTCTTCGACGGGCCACGGCTCGGGCGCGGCCTCGGTGGGAGCGGGCGTAGGCGCGCCGTCGACGCGCGAAGGAAGAGAGGAAGAAGAGAAAACGCAGGGGCGGTGAAACGGTCGGCGAGGCGCCGCAACTGCCCCCGTGAACGGACTCTGCCATGCACTCCCGACGCACCATCACCACCATCCCCTGCGCGCTCCTCCTCACCCTCGCGGCCTGCACGGATCTCTCGGACGAGGAGCTCGTCGACGAGGTCGCCGTCGAGGACGACGCTGAGCCCGAGCTCGAGGCCGCTGACGAGGGCGACGACTCGCTGCCGCGCGCGCTCCTCCGCGCAGGCGTCGCGCCCTTCACCCCGCAGGGGGAGGTCGTCGACCCGGCGCCGCCGGCCCCGGTCCCGGGCCCGCTCCCCGAGCGCCCGAGCGAGGGCGACTTCCTCCTCTTCAACGGGCCGCACGGGGCGACCTGGGTCCCCTACACGATCGTCGGCGACGACGTGATGATCGGCGACGACGTCCTCCTCGGGACGGTCGAAGAGGTGCTCGGGGACGACGGCGAGCTCGCGTCGCGGGCCCTCGGCGAGTCGACGTTGAGCGCGCGCTGGCCGGACGGGATCGTCTACTACGACGTCGACCTCGAGGTCGGGATCCCCAACGCGAGCGTCATCTACGACACCCTCGACCGCCTCGAGGCCGCCCTGCCGCTGCGCTTCGTCCTCGATCAGAACGCGACCAACAAGGTCTACTTCGAGCTCTGGGACGAGAGCTACGGGCTCAGCACGGGCATCGGCATGAACGGCGGCGTGCAGAAGATCAAGCTCCCGCAGAGCGTCAACGCCCGCACCGTCGCCCACGAGATGCTCCACGCGCTCGGCCTCTTCCACGAGCAGCAGCGCCCCGATCGCGACAACTACGTCGACTACCACGAGGAGTGCGTGCGCGAGGGCGGCGAGGGCAACTTCACCAAGATGTACTCCGAGAACGCACTCGGCCCCTACGACCTCGCGTCGCTGATGCACTACCGCGGGACCTCGCAGTGCGAGAAGGACGAGGACGACAAGTGCATCTGCGACACGCTGACCTACAAGGGCACGGACGATCCGGTCGTCTCGCCGACGAGCGGCTGCGACCAGAACGCCGACCCGATCTGCTTCTTCAGCGACCTCGACGTCGGCGCGATCTGGACGATGTACGGCGACTTCTTCGACGACGTGGCGACGGCCTACGACTACCTCGGCTGGTCGATGACCGCCGGTGACTTCGACGGCGACGGCCTCGACGACATCGCCTCCTCCGCGGTCCTCGCCGAGGGCTGGCGCGGCAAGGTCATGACCTTCAAGGGGAGCTACGGGATCGCCAACGGGATGTGGGAGGCGATCGACCCCGGCATCGTCCCCTGGCGGGTGTTCCGGCGCAGCGACTACTTCGAGACCCCCGAGGCCGGCGACCTCTTCGGCATGAGCCTGGTCGCGGGCGACTTCGACGGCGACGGCTTCGACGACCTCGCCATCGGCGCGCCCGGGGTCGACGGTCACGGCGCGGTCTACCTCTACCGCGGGTCGCGGAGCGGCCTGACCAAGGACGTCATCCTCACGCCGACCACCGACAACGGCAACCTGCCGTTCGCGGGCGCTGACTACGGCTCCGCGCTCGCCGTGGCCGACCTCAACGGCGACGGGATCGACGACCT
>JAGQIT010000319.1 GCA_020431135.1 Myxococcales bacterium
ACGGTCGGCGACGACATCGCCTGGCTCCGCGTCGGCGACGACGGCCGCCTGTGGGCGATCAACCCCGAGGCCGGCTACTTCGGCGTCGCCCCGGGGACGAGCGAGAAGTCGAACCCGAACGCGCTCATCAGCACGATGCGCGACACGATCTTCACCAACGTCGGCCTCACGCCCGACGGCGACGTCTGGTGGGAGGGCAAGAGCGACGCGCCGCCCGAGGGGACGATCGACTGGCACGGCAACGTCCACGACCCGAGCTCGGGCGAGAAGGTCGCCCACCCGAACTCCCGCTTCTGCGCGCCGATGGCCAACAACCCGGCGCTGTCGAAGAAGGCCGACGATCCCGACGGCGTGCCGATCTCGGCGATCATCTTCGGCGGCCGCCGGGCGACCACCGTGCCGCTGGTCCTCCAGTCCTTCAACTGGACCCACGGCGTCTTCCTCGGCGCGACGATGGGCTCGGAGACCACCGCCGCGGCGACCGGCAAGGTCGGGATCATCCGCCGCGACCCGATGGCGATGCTCCCGTTCTGCGGCTACGACATGGGCACCTACTTCGGCCACTGGCTGGCGATGCAGGATCGCATCAAGCTCCCGCCGAAGATCTTCATGGTCAACTGGTTCCGCAAGGACGAGGACGGCCGCTTCCTGTGGCCGGGCTTCGGCGAGAACATGCGCGTCCTCAAGTGGATCATAGACCGCGCCCAGGGGCGGGTCGGCGGCCGCGAGACGCCGGTCGGCTGGGTGCCGCGCTCGGGTGACCTCGACCTCTCCTTCCTCGACATCACCGAGGAGGACTTCGAGGCCGCGACCGAGGTCCGCCGCGACGAGTGGCGCGCGGAGCTCGAGGGCCTGCAGGAGTGGTTCGACAAGCTCGGCGACACCCTGCCGAAGGCGCTCCACGCCCAGCGCAAGCTGCTGATCGAGATCGTCGACGCCGTCGCCGTCGCCGTCGATCGCGGCGCGGCGAGCTAGCGGCGCCCGCCGCAGAGGACGCGCCGCTCGGGGACGCCCGGCGGCGCGTCGCTCGTTCTCGCCTCGCCATCGCGCGGCTGTCTCCATCAGCAGGTCGAACGCGCGCCCCCGCGTGGCGTTCGCGGCTCGCGGCGTCGTCGTCGTTGCGCGCCGGGTCGCGCCGCCGATACGATCGAAGGATGGGCGATCGCAGGTCGCGGCTCCTCCTCGTCGCTTGCCTCTCCCTCGCCTGCGGCGACGACGGCGGGACGACCGAGACGACCTCCGGGAGCGCGAGCTCGACGGGGACGGGCTCGAGCTCGACGGGATCGAGCTCGACAGCTTCGACCTCGACGGCGGCGACCGACGGCACAGACACGGCCGGCGCGATCGCCTGCGCCGAGGCGACCGACGCGGCGAGCTGCGCCGCGGCCAACGAGGGGCGGCCCTTCGACGGCCCGCAGTGCATGTGGCTCAGCCTGTCGCGCGTCACCGACGGCGCGTGCACGGTCGAGGCCGCCGGCGAGGGCTGCTTCCAGGTCAACCTCGACGAGGGCGGAGCCGGCTGCGATCCGCAGTTTCGGACGAACGACGACCTGAGCGTCGACTTCTTCTCGCCGGCTGACTGCGCGCTGATCCTCGAGCCTGGTTGGAAGAGCTGCGGCTTCGGCAACGACAGCCCGCCGCCGGAGTGCTCGTGCTTCCCCTGAGGCGACGGACGTCCGCGTGGGCGCCTGCCCTCGCGGACATCCTCACGCCGCGGCGCTCGAGCGGAGGTCCTCCGTAGGCGTCATCGCCGAGATCGGGCGTCAGCGCGCGACCGGATGTTCATGCGGCGGTCGTCATGAACGATCGCGAATGCTGGTGTGTAGCGCGCGCCGCCGCAGTGATAGCCTTGCGAGCGGAGGTCGAGGATGGGCGAGGATCGTCTCGAAGAGATCGCTGCAGTTGTCGACGCGCTCGTCGCCGGGGAGTCGGCGAAGACGCTGACGGTCGAAGGCGACGGAGCGCTCGCGCGGATCGCCGGGGGCCTCAACGCCCTCACCAAGCGCCGCCTCGGCGGTCCCGAAGACCAGGCGCTCTTCGCCCGCGGCCCGGTCGTCGTCTTCCGCTGGAGGAACGCCGAGGGCTGGCCTGTGGAGTTCGTCTCCGAGAACGTCGAGGCGCTCACCGGCCACCCGGTCGAGGAGTTCCGCAGCGGTCGTCTGCCCTACGCGAGCCTCGTCCACGCCGAGGACATGCCTCGCGTCGGCCAAGAGGTCGCCGACAACGCCGCCAGCGCCGAGTGGTTCGAGCACGAGCCGTACCGGATCCACCACGCCGACGGGCGGATCCTCTGGGTCTACGACTACACGGTCGTCCTCCGCGACGACGAGGGCAACGCGACACACTTCTACGGCTACATCATGGACATCACCGATCGCGTCGCCCGCGACGAGCTGATCCGTCAGCAGGAGGCGATGATCGACAACCTCGGGGCGCCGATCCTCCAGGTCTGGCGCGGCGTCCTGGCGGTGCCGCTGATCGGCCTCCTGAACAACGAGCGGGCCTCGCAGGTCACCGACGCGCTCCTCGCCCGGGTCAGCGAGACCCAGGCGCGGACGGCGATCCTCGATCTCACCGGCGTCGACGTCATCGACACCTCGACCGCGCACCACCTCGGGCGGATGATCCGCGCGGTCGGGCTCCTCGGCTGCGAGTGTGTGATCTCCGGGATGTCCGCGTCGGTCGCCCAGATCGTCGTCGGCCTCGAGATCGACTTCCGCGACTTCCGGATCTTCCGGACCCTCGCGGCGGCGCTCAGCGACGTTCTCGACGACGGCAAGAAGCGGCGCTAGCGCTCGAAGTCGACGGCGCCCGGCTGGAACTTCGGGCGCTGGAGCTTGAGGCGGCGCATCTCGTCCTGCATCCGCGTGTACGCGTCCTCGAGGGCGGCGGTGTCGTCGTCGCCGAGGTGCATCGACAGCGAGGTGAAGGCGTCGCTGACGCTGCGGTAGAGGCGCTCGCGCTCGACGGTCCCGAGCGAGCCGGGCTCGAGGTCCTCGAGCTGGCTTATCAGGCTCTCGAAGGTCGCCTCGGCGACGGCCCGCGGGATCGGCCGGGCGTCGACGGGCGGCCCCTCCTCCTCATTGATCTGCATCGCGGCGGCGGCGTCGTCATCGTCGTCGTCGGGTGCGGGGATCGTGTCGAGGTCCGCTGACGGGCTGCGCGTCGCCCGGGCCAGGCGGACGATCGGCGCCTCTTCGCCGGCGCCGCGGGGGCTCGCCCTGCGCTTGGGGCCGACGTCCTGGGCGGCGCTGGTGCGCGGCCTCGCCGGCTCCGCCGTGACCATCGAGAAGATCGTGTAGCCGACGAGGCCGAGGGAGACGAGCGCGAGGATGCCGAGCTGGAGGGGTTTCATTGCTCGCAGAGGTCGGGGAGGGCGTCGAACTCGTCGAGGAGCTCGCCGTAGGAGTTGATCATCCGGCCGCCGTAGACCGCGTCGTTGAACTGGAAGAAGACCCGGTTCTCGAGCGGCTGGATGTCGCCGTTATTGTAGGCCTCGGCGTCGCTCTCCCGGTTGCCGAAGGCGTAGACCGGCTTGAGGCCCTTGGCCGCGAGCATGTCGAGCTCGCCGGTCTTGTAGGCGGCGGCCTCGCCGCCGAGGGCGCCGGACTTGCTGAGGGTGGTGTGGATGATGCCGTGGGGGAAGCCGTGGAGGTTGACGAACTCGCGGGTCCGCTTGTAGAGGAACTCGGGCCGGGCTGTCATGTACATCGGCCAGTAGCCCTTCGACTCGAGGATGGTGAAGGCGCTCGCGGCGAAGGCGTTGGCGTCGGGGATGTCGCCGAGGAGGAGGTCGAAGAACTCCTCGTTCTCCGAGGTCGTCAGGGTGCCGTCGACGTCGCTGACGAAGATCGGCGCGCCCATCGGCACGACGTCGATGTACTGGTCGGCGGTGCTCTTGTCGTCCTCGACGATCATGTGGACGCGGTGGCGGCCGGGGGCGAGCTTCTTGTCCGCGGGGATCTTGAAGTAGATCCGGCCGCCGGTGTCCTCGACGCCCTCGACCGTCGGGTTGTCGCCGTCGTCCGAGGTGACCGCCGTGCCGAGCTCCTCCCACTCGCCGGCGCAGCCGCGGTTGAGGAAGATGCGGACGTTGTAGCCGTGGTAGTCGAGGTCGAGGACGCCGCCGTCGGCGAACTTGGCGAGCACCCACTGATCCTCGCCGTCGACGTAGAACATGTCGCGGCCGCGGTGATTGTTGTCGGTCGGCGTCGGATCGTTGTCGAGCTTCGGCGGCGGGACAGCGTCGCAGTCGGGGATCGGATCGCAGTTGGCGCCCGGGAAGCCGCCGCCGGTGGTCTCGGTGCCGGTGGTCTCGGCGCCGGTGGTCTCGGCGCCGGTGGTCGTCGTGTCGCCGCCGGTGGTCGTCCCGGTCGCGCTCTCGCTCGCGCTCCCGGAGCTGCCGGTCGTGCTGGCGCTGTCGCTGTCGGTGCTGTCGGTGCCGCCGCTCGTCGACGACGCGGTGGTCGTCGCGGTGGTCGTCGCGCTGTCACCGATCGTGTCGCGGCCGTCGTCGCCGGCGCAGGCCGTGAGGAGGGCGGTGAGGGAGGCTAGGGCGACGAGGGAACGACAAACCATAGGGGCGACAATAGCCGATCGTCGGCGACCTGCGCAGGGGCGGAGATAGCGGCCTGGAGGCTGTTCGCGGAGGGGGCTGCGCCCGCGGACGCCTGCTCGGAGCGACGCCGAGAGCGTGAGGAGAACCGCATAGACTGCACATTTACTCCAGCAGGCGGGGCCTCCAGGCCCCGAGCGCGCGCGGGACTTTCCCCGCAGGCTCCTAGCCTCAGTCGCGCGCGCGCACGGCGTCGAGGAAGGCGGCGAAGAGGACGTCGCCTCGGCTGCGCTCGTGGCTGCGCGGGTGACGTGCGCCGAGCCACTCCGGGTGCCATTGGACGCCGTAGAGGAGGCGATCGTCGGCGGCCTCGACCCCCTCGATCAGGCCGTCGGGGGCCCAGGCGGTCGCTCGCAGCGGCGCGGCGAGGCGGCGGATCCCCTGGTGGTGGATCGAGTTGACGACGAGCTCGGTCGCCCCGTAGACGCCGTGGAGCCAAGAGCCCGCGGCGATCGTCAGGCCGTGATCGTTGTCGTCGTAGCGGACGTCATCACGGTGGGCGATCGGCCCCGGGCGCTGGCTCGGGAGGTCCTGGAAGAGGTCGCCGCCGAGGGCGACGTTGACGAATTGGACGCCGCGGCAGACCGCGAGGAGCGGCGTGCGTCGGGCGTAGGCCTCGGCGAAGAGGACGCGCTCGTAGGCGTCGCGGATCGCGTCGCCGGCCCACTCGGGTCGCAGCGGCGCCTCGCCGTAGGCGGCCGGGCTGATGTCGGCGCCGCCGGTGAGGATCAGCGCGTCGAGGTCGTCGACCATCGCCCGCAGCAGCGCCGCGTCACCGAGGTCGGGGATCACGTAGGGCAGGCCGCCGGCGCCCGCGACCATGGCGCAGAACTCCTCCTCGCCGTAGTGGAGGGTCTTGCCGCGGAAGACCTCGCGCTCCGGATCGGCGTGGAAGATCGAGCACGACAGGCCGACCCGCAGGCGGCGACGCTCGCGGGTGGTCATCCTAGCTCGCCGCGGCCGCGCCCCCGGTGAGGCCGGAGCGGATGAGGAGCGCCTCGGGATCGGGCTCGCGGCCCATGAACTCGACGAAGAGCTCGAGCGGATCGCGGCTGTCCCCCTGCGCCAGGATCGACTCGCGGAAGGCGGCGCCGACCTCGGGGCTGAGGATCCCGCCGTCGCGGAAGCGCGTGAAGGCGTCGGCGTCGAGGACCTCGGCCCACTTGTAGGAGTAGTAGGCCGCGGCGTAGCCGACCGGCGACGCGAAGAGGTGGGTGAAGCCGGCGACCATCGCGTAGTTCGCCGGCAGCTCGACCGGCGAGAACTCGGCCGCGAGGGCGCGCGCGTAGGCCAGCGGCCCGCCGTCGCGCTCCGGGTCGTAGTCGATGTGGAGCGCGAGGTCGATGGTCCCGAAGCTGAGCTGGCGCATCGCCGCGTTGGCGCTGCGGTAGTTCTTCGCCCGGACCATCTTGTCGAAGAGCGCCTGCGGGATGTGCTCGCCGGTCTCCCAGTGGTGGGCGAAGAGGTCGAGCGCCTCGCGCTCCCAGCACCAGTTCTCCATGATTTGCGACGGCAGCTCGACGAAGTCCCAGGCGACGTTGGTGCCGGCGAGCGAGCGCACCTCGACCTTCGAGAGGAGGTGGTGCATGAGGTGGCCGAACTCGTGGAAGAGGGTCTCGACCTCGCGGTGGGTGAGGAGCGCCGGCTTGCCGCCTACCGGCGGCGTGACGTTGGCGCAGATGAGGCCGACGTGCGGCTGCCAGGTGCCGTCGGCGCGCGTGCGGCCGGTGTGGAGGGCGTTCATCCAGGCGCCGCCGCGCTTGGTCTCGCGCGGGTAGAGGTCGACGTAGAAGGTCCCGAGGAGGCCGCCAGCCGCGGTGTGGAGGGCGTAGGTCTCGACGCTCTCGTGCCAGGACGGGAGGTTCGGCTGGGCGACGACGCGGACGTCGTAGAGGCGCTCGAAGATCTCGAAGATCCCGCGGAGCACGGCCTCGGCGGCGAAGTAGGGGCGCAGCGCCTCCTCGTCGAAGTCGTAGAGGGCGCGGCGCTGCTTCTCCGCGTAGTAGCCGAGGTCCCACGGGGCGAGCTCGCTCGGCGCGCCCTCCTGGGACGCGACGAAGGCCATCAGCGCCGCGTTCTCCTGGTCGAAGAAGCCCTCGACGCGGGCGCGGAGATCCTCGACGAAGGCCTGGGCGCGGGCGCCGTCCTTGGCCATGCGATCGTGGAGGACGAGGTCGGCGAAGTCCTTGAAGCCGAGGAGCGTCGCCTTGGCCGCGCGCAGCTCGAGGATCCGCGCGAGCAGCCCCTCGTTGGCGAAGGGCTCGTCGGCGCCGCGGCGGTTGTAGGCCCGGTAGATCTGCTCGCGGAGCGACCGATCGTCGAGGTAGGTGAGGATCGGGATCACGCTCGGCGCCTGCAGGGTGAAGCGCCAGCCGCTCTTGTCGCGGGCCGCGGCGCCCTCCTGGGCGGCCTCCTTCGCCGAGTCGGGGAGGCCGGCGAGGCGCGCCTCGTCGGTGACGATGAGCTCGAAGGCGTTGGTCGCGTCGAGGACGTTCTGGGCGAACTTCGTCGTCAGCTCGGCGAGCTCGACGTTGATCCTCTCGAGCTTCTCCTTGCCGGCGGCGTCGAGCTCGGCGCCGTGGGTCCGGAAGTCGTCGAGGGTCTTGTCGAGGAGGCGGCGGCGCGGACCGGCCAAGGCCGCGGCCTCGTCGGTCGCGGCGAAGGCCTGGAGCGCGCGCCACAGCCCCGCGTGCAGCGGGATCGACGAGAAGAACTGGGCGACCGGCGGCTGGACGTTGTTGTAGGCCTCGCGCAGCGCGTCGGTGGTGACGACGGACTCGAGGTGGCCGACGATCGTGATAGCGACCTCGAGGGGCTCGGTCGCGTCCTCGAGCGCCTGGATGGTGTTGGCGTAGGTGCGCGGGCCCTCAGCCCCGGCGATCGCCTCGATCGCCGCCTTCGCCCGGTCGATCAGCGCGGCGATCGCCGGCTCGACGTGGGCGGCGTCGATCTGGTCGAAGGGGATCGTCGGATCGATGTGCAGGAGCGGGTTGTCGGCGTCCATTGGGGGTCCTGGCGCGACCATAGCAGATCCGCCGCCGGCCTCGACCGAGCGCTCACGCGCGCGGGCGGTCGTTGGCCGCGAGGACCATCACCCACGGGAAGACCGCCGGCGCCTCGAGCGGGCGGAAGCGGCGCTCGACGAAGCGGACGAACGAGCGCCGGCCCCAGTGCTGGATGTGCTCGGGGTCGTTGCCGAGGGCGCTGATGTTCTTGCCGCGCAGGAGGTTGAGGCCGCGGAAGAAGGGCTCCCAGGGGACGCTGAGGAGCACATGCGAGCGGGCGAGGCGGCCGAGGAGCGGGAGCATCGTCGCCGGGTCCGGGAGGTGCTCCAGGACCTCGAGCATCATCACCATGTCGAACTGCTCGCCGAGGTCGGCGAGCTCGCGGGCGTCGCGGACCTCGAGGCGGGCGCGGTCGCCGAGGCGGGCGCGGGCGTCGGCGATCGCCGGCGCTGAGAGGTCGAGGCCGGCGAGCTCGGCGTCGACGCCCGCGTCGGCGATCGCCGCGAGCATGTAGCCCTCGCCGCAGCCGACGTCGAGGATCGAGCGCGGGCCTGTTCGCCGGGTCAGGCGCAGCGCGTGGCGCTTGAAGTGCGCGATCAGGGCCCGCTGGACCGGGTTGCGGCTCTCGTGCTTCTGCTTGTTGCCGTGGGCGCTCACGGGCGCGCTCCCGGTGCGGGCGAGGGGGAGGGCGAGGGAGAGGGCGAGGGAG
>JAGQIT010000320.1 GCA_020431135.1 Myxococcales bacterium
GCATCCGCGCCTCACCGCGGGGCAGCGACGAAGCCGCGGTGCGCTCGACCGAGGTCGCGCTCACCGCAGGCTGCTAGCGCTCGACGCCGAGGTTCTCGAGCTCGCTGTGGAGCGCGGCGAAGAGGTCGTCGTGGAGGGCGTCCTCGCGCTGCTGCGGCTCGCGGGAGATCGCCTCGTGGAGATCGTCGAGCGCCTCCTGGCGCTCGCCGCTGAGGAGCTTCGCGGCGGCGCTCCAGTAGTGCAGGTCGGCGTCGTTGGGTCGCCGGCGCAGGAGGGCCTTGGCGCGGCGCTCGAGCTCACGGGCGAGGTCGGCGGCCTCGTCCCTCTCGCCGGCGCTGACGTGGACGCGGGCGCGCAGGCCGAGGATGCTGAGCTGATCCTTCTTCCCCTGGGCGATCTCGTCGGCGTTGTCGAGGGCGGCGGTCGCCTCGAGGTAGAGGCCGCCGCGGCGGTAGGCCTCGGCGAGGTTGAGCCACGCGACGAGGTAGGTGCTCGAGTGGCGGATCGCCATGAGGAACGAGTCGATCGCCGCGTCGATGTCGCCGAGCTCGAGGAGGGCGATCCCCTTCTCGCTGTAGTCCCAGTGGTCGCCGCCGAGGGCGATCGAGCGCTCGAAGAGGTCGAGCGCCCGGAGGTAGTAGCCGAGGTCGCGGCAGAGGATCCCGAGGTTGTAGACGGCGACGCTGTCGCACAGGCCGACGGAGTTCGGGAAGATCTGGAGGTCGTCGCCGCCGGCCCAGGCCTGGAGCAGGCCCTCGCGCTCGGCCTGGGGGAGCGACGCCGGGTGGAAGTGGAGGGTGTGGAGCCGCTCGGCGACGAGGGGCGACTCGGCGAGGGCGACGAAGAGATCGCGGGGAAAGACCCCCGCGAGGAGCGTGAGGTGGCGGAGCTTGGGCATCGCCTCGCCGCTGAGGATCTCGGCGAAGGCGCTGAGGTAGCCCTCGCCCGCGGCGAAGCCGATCGTCAGGCGCTCGACGCTCCTCCACGGCGCGGCGACAAGGGCCTCGAGCTCGGCGGTCGTCGTCCCCTCGAGGTGGATCGCCCGCGGCGCGCGCCCGCGGAGGGCGGCGATCCGCCAGGTCTTGGCCCGGGGCGCCGGCGCGAGGCGCTCGCCGCCGCCGCGCCGCTGGTGGAGAACGTCGGCGCTGGCGAGGTCGCGGTAGCGGGCGTGGGTCTCGGCGATCTCGGCGAGGATCGGCCGCTTTAGGGCGCGGTAGGCCGCGGCGAAGAGCGCGGTCGCGGCGCTCGCGTGCGGCTCGTCGGGGCCGCGGGTCCACAGCGCCTTGGCGATCTCGAGGGCGGTCGCCGGGAAGCCCTCGGCGAGCGCCTCGTCCGCGAGCTCGACGAGGCCGCTGGGGTCGCTGGCGCGGGCCTCCTCGACGAGGCGCGGCGGCGACAGCTCGAGCTCGCGGTAGGTCCGGCGCGGCGCGAGGAGGCCGACGCCGTCGGCCGTCGCGGCCAGCGGTCGACGCAGCGGACGGCGGCGCTCGAGGTGGGCGTCGACGTAGGCCGCGCCCTCCTCGCGGCGCTCCTCCGGGTCGAAGGCGACGAGGATCGTCCGCAGGCGCGTGAGGCCGGCGAGCTCGCGGCGGTAGGCCCGAGCGCCGCCCGGGTCCTCGCCCAGCGCTCGCTCGAGGTCGGCGACGCGGAGCTCGAGGTGGGCGCGGAGCGCCTCGATGAGGCTCGCGCCGTCGACGGTCAGCTGCGGCGGTCGGCCCTCGACGCGGCAGACGAGCGGCGGCCGGCGGTCGGGGTCGTCGAAGTAGTAGCCCCAGCGCAGCCCGTGCTCCTCGTCGACGGCGACCGTGAGGAGCTCGGGGGGATCGCAGGGCTCGCGGCGGTGGAGCACCAGCGGCAGCGGCGGGTGCTTCCAGCGCAGGCGCCCGGCGAGGACGTCAAAGGGGCCGCAGAGGGTGAGCCCGAGGGTGTCGGCGAAGGCGTGGCGCGGCCGCCGACGCGAGAGCTTGCAGGCGATCTCCCAGACGGTGAGGAGCTCGTCGGGGAGGCCCATCGGGTAGAGATCGGCGAGGCGCTCGCGGACGTCGCGGCCGTGGTCGCGTCGGCTCCGCTTCGCCGCCTTGGTCGGGCTCTTCGTCCGCGCCTTGCGCTCGGCCCTCTTCTCGGGGCTCTTCTGGCTCTTCTGGCTCTTCTGGCTCTTCTGGCTCTTTTGGCTCTTCGGGCCCTTTTTGCTCTTCGGGCTCCGGGCCTTCGCGTCGGCGGCCTTCGTGGGCGCCGTGGGCTTTCCGGGCGCGCGCTTGCCGGACGCGGCGGGCTCACGGCCGTTCGGCGCCCGCGCGGCCCTGCCACTGCCACTGCCACTGCCATGGGCGCGTCCTGTCGCCGTGCGGGTCTCTCTCCGAGTCGTCGCCATCGTCGCGTTCGCGCGAGCTTAGCACCCGGCATGTACGCAGATAAAAAAGCGCGCGAACGAGGCGGGCCTCGGGCGATCGTTGCCTGTTCAAGCAACCCGAGCCGCGGGCGTCAGCCGCCGCCGGCCGGCTGCTGGGCGGCCCCCGCGGTCCAGTCGAGACGCTGCGCGTGCCCACGAGCAACGTCGTTTCGCCGCGACCGCGCCGGCGATGACGAGCGCGCCGGAGGCCGCGAGGCCGCTAGAGCCGATTCGACGCGAGGCCGACCGACGGGACGCCAGCGCGGTGGGCCGCCGACATCACCTGGATGACCCGGCCGTACGGGACCTTGGGGTCGGCCTCGATCGCCACGCGGCCGTCGGCCTCGATCTTCTTGTTCGCCTTGATCGCCTCGACCATCGCGTCGAAGTCGTCGCTCAGCTCGCTCTCGCCGAGCTTGGCCTTGCCGGCGGCGTCGATCGAGATGAGGAGCATCGCGTCCGGGTCGTTCGGGCTCTGCTCGG
>JAGQIT010000321.1 GCA_020431135.1 Myxococcales bacterium
CTGATCGACTGGGACAACCCCTACGAGGATCCGCTGCGCCGGCAGTTCGTCCCCCTCGGCAGCCGCCTCCTCCCCGACCACCCGAAGCTCGACCTCGACTCGCTGCACGAGCAGGCCGACTCGCCGACCCCGGGCCTCACCCACCGCTACCCGGACAAGGCGCTCTTCCTCACCCTCGACACCTGCCCGGTCTACTGCCGCTACTGCACGCGCTCGTACGCCGTCGGGACCGACACCGACGAGGTCCACAAGGTCAGCCTCAAGGCCAAGGCGGACCGCTGGGACAATGTCTTCGCCTACATCGAGTCGCGCCCGGAGATCGAGGACATCGTCATCAGCGGCGGCGACTCCTACAACCTGCGCGCCGAGCAGATCCGGCGGATCGGCGAGCGCCTCCTGGCGATCCCCCACATCCGGCGGATGCGCTTCGCGAGCAAGGGCCCGGCGGTGATGCCCCAGAAGATCCTCACCGACGACGAGTGGTTCTCGGCGCTCGCCGACGTCGTCGCCGCCGGCCGCAAGGCGCACAAGGACGTCTGCCTCCACACCCACTTCAACCACCCCAACGAGATCACCGAGATCACCGAGCGGGCGATGAACCGGCTGATGGAGGCCGGGATCCACGTCCGCAACCAGTCGGTGCTCCTGCGCGGGGTCAACGACACGGTCGCGGCGATGGGCATGCTCATCAAGCGGATGAGCTACGTCAACGTCCACGGCTACTACGTCTATCAGCACGACCTCGTCCGCGGCGTCGAGGACCTGCGGACGACGATCCGCACGTCGATCGAGCTCGAGAAGCAGGTCCGCGGCCTGACCGCGGGCTACAACTCGCCGCTCTTCATCGTCGACGCGCCGGGCGGCGGCGGCAAGCGCGACGTCCACTCCTTCGAGCACTACAACCCGGTGACCGGCGTCAGCGTCTACCGCAGCCCCAACGTCAAGCGCGACGCGTTCTACTGCTACTTCGACCCGATCGACCGCCTCCCCGAGGAGGGCAAGGCGCGCTGGGCCGACCCGAGCCAGCACGACGCGATCGTTGACGAGGCCATCGAGGCTGCTAAAGCTCAGCTGCGATGAGCCTCCTCCTCAACCTCCTGTGGCTGATCTTCGGCGGCCTCCTGATCGCCGCCGAGTACATCGTCGCCGGCGTCGTCCTCTGCCTGACGATCATCGGCATCCCCTTCGGGATCCAGTGCTTCAAGATCGCCGGCCTGGCGCTGTGGCCCTTCGGCAAGGAGATCCGCACGCCGCCGCGCGAGAGCCTCGGCGGCGCGCTCTTCAGCTCGGTCTTCAACATCATCTGGGTGCTCGTCGCCGGGCTGTGGATCTTCCTCTCGCACCTCGCCCTGGCCGTCGTCCTGATGCTGTCGATCATCGGCATCCCCTTCGCCTTCCAGCACCTCAAGCTCGCCGTCCTCGCGCTTCTGCCCTTCGGCCGCGAGATCCACGAGATTCCCCAGCGCTAGGCTGGGGGCTGGGGACCCCGAGGCCTCGAGAGCGACGAGGCGGGCGGCTTGCTGGCCCGCGGCGAGGTGTGCGACCATCCGCCGGCGACCATGAGCGACCAACTCGATCCCGTGCTCGACCCGAACAACGAGGCCTACTGGAAGGAGCGGGGCACCACCCGCCCGAAGCTGGTCTGGGAGAAGCTCTCCTCGAGCAACAACATCGAGGCCTACCGCACCAAGGTTCCGGGCGGCTGGTTCGTCTACGTTCTCCAGGAGTACCGCGACACCGGCGGCTGCTTCTTCTACGCCGACCCGGCGCACCGCTGGGACGGCACCGGCTACCACGGCTAGACATACGCGGCGCTTCGCCGAAGCCGAGAGCTCCGACGGCGCGAGAGCACGCGCCGATTCGCGGGGCTGACTCCTACCCGCGCGCCGCCGCGCCGCCCATCCGCCTACTGGCAGACTGCTCCTTGGGTCAGTAGACCCCAGGACCTCAGCTGCCGAGAACCTGCGCTTTGACGCAGCTCCGACCCCTGCTGCATAGTTCTATGCGGGATGGAGGTTGCGATGATAGGACGTGGAATTCTTAGGGGTGGAGCGCTGACGCTGGCGGCCGCGCTGGCGGTCGCCGGGCCGACGGGGTGCGACGACGGGGACTACGACGAGCAGGTCGTCGACGAGGGGCGCGAGCTCCTCGAGAACGGGATCCACTTCAACGGGATCCACTTCAACGGGATCCACTTCAACGGGATCCACTTCAACGGCACCTGGACGGGGGCCGTCCCGGGCTGGCTCGAGTTCCTCGGGATGTACCTGAACGGCGTCTCCGTGAAGAACCTGAAGATGAACGGCAACAGGATCGTCGGCACGGTCGGCGGCGTCTATCACAGCGGCAAGCAATTCGAGGGCGCGATCGTCGACGTCGACTACATCGACATGAAGGAGATCGCCGCGTACCTCGTGCAGTTCAGGCTGGCGAGCTCTTCGGTGATCATCACGGCGATCGGCACCGAGCTCGACGCCTTCACGATCTACTATCGAATCCCGGGGAGCGTGGAGGTCGGCGAGTGGCAGCCGACCTGCCCCGACGGGGCGCCGGCGATCACCCTCAAGGGTCAGTGGGATCCTGTCACATGGGACAGGATCTCGGACGAGGGCGTGACCTTGGCCTGCGTCGGCGGGATCCTCGCGGACTGCGCGATCTGGGGCTACGACCCCGCCGTCCAGGACTACAGCGGCGAGGACCTGGCGCGTTACCACGACGCGTGCATGCGGGCGAAGCCCGCGGACTACTGCGGCGACCGGACGCCGCACACCGAGGACGGCACGCCCGTCGACTTCTACGACGACCTCGACATCCAGGAGTCGGAGACGTCGTGGGAGATCGAGGCGATGTGGGGGGAGAACGGCGCGATCTGCCTCAACCAGCCGCGAAAGCTCGAGTACACGAAGGACCCGATGGGGGACATCTACATCGGCTGCGAGATCCCGGACTGCGTCGACGTCGACGGCGACGGCGACATCGACCTCGACGACTACCCCGACGCGCTGATCGGGACCAAGGCCCAGCCGTCGTAGGGGCGGCGAGGCTCGGACCGAGCGAGGGCTCGCGATCGCGTCGCGGGCCCTCGGTGTTCTCGGCGCGGGGATCTAGTCTAGGGGCTCGTCGCCGCGAGCCAGCCGTCGATGCGCGCGATCTCGGCGCGCCAGCCCGGGCCGAGCCCAGCGAGGGTGCTCCGGGCGCGCTCGGCGAGGGGGCGGGCGTCGGGGTCGGTGGGGTCGCGGCGACGCAGGGCGCGGGCGAGGTCGAAGGTTGCGAGCGCGAGGTCGAAGTCGTCGGGCTCGCGGGCGCCGTCGAGGAGCTGGACGGCGCGGCGGAGGCTGGCGGTCGCGGCCTCGGGGTCGCCCTTGGCGAGCTCCAGCGCGGCGGTGAGGCGCTCGAGGGCCGGGCGCTCTGGGCTCGTGGAGGGCAGCTCGGCGTCGATGATCGTCCGCGCCTCGGCGAGGTGCTCCTCGACCTCGGGCAGGCGATCGAAGCGGAGGAGCGCGCGGGCGAGCTCGAGGTGGGCGTGGGCCCGCAGCGGCGAGCCGGGAGGGGACTTGGCGGCGCGGATCTCGAAGGCGCGGGTGTGATCGGCGAGCGCGAGGGCGTCGTCTTCGGGGCTGTCGGAGTCCTCGGGGTTCTCGAGGGTCTCGGGGGTCACGGGTCGCTCGGGGCTACGCGCGCGCGCCGGACCCTCTGGGTTCTCGCCCTTCTCAGTTGATGTGTTCTCTTGGTCAGGTCGTTCGCGCGCCGCGTCAGCGCTGAGGAGCCGCCGCTGAGCGCGGAGATCGAAGGCGTTGGCGACGGCGAAGGGGGCGACGGGATCGTCGGCGGACATCGCCGTAGCGAGCTCGGCGAGCCGGCGGTCGACCTCGTCCCAGCGCTCACGGGCCGCGGCGACGGCGGCGAGGCCGACCCGCGCTTGGATGACCGGCGGCGCGTCAGCGGGCGGCGGGTCGCCGAGCAGGCGCAGGGCCTCCCTGAAGTCGGCGGCGGCGTCGTCGAAGTGATGCAGGGTCAGCCGGAAGTAGCCGCGATCCGGGAGGATGTACGGGCCCATCTCGCTCCAGGACGCCGGCGATCCGGCGAAGATCGCCGCCATCGCGGCGTACGTCTCCGCCGCCCGCGTCCACTGGCCGGTGTGGGCGTAGGCGTTGCCGAGGTTGCTCAGGAGGGCGGCGGTCTGCGGGTGATCGGGGCCGAAGGTCTCCTCGAAGATCGCGGCGGCGGCGACGAAGCGATCGCGGGCGCGCTCGTGGTAGCCCTCGGTGACGTCGAGCATCGCCAGGTTGCTGAGGGAGTAGCCGGCCTCGTAGTGGCGCTCGCCGTAGATCCGACGCTTGAGCTCGAGGGCGCGCTCGGAGGCGGCCCGCGCCTCGTCGATGTCGCCGCTCAGATCGTAGATGACCCCGAGGTTGTTGAAGTAGGTCGCCTCGATCTCCGGGGCGCCGCGGAGCTTGTCGACGAGCGCGGCGGCGAGGCGGAGGTCTCGCTTGGCCTCGTCGGGGCTCTGGACGCCCTTGACGTAGAGGAGGCGGGCGGCGGCGTCGGCGGCGATGCGGTCGTGGCCGGCGGCGATGGCGTCGAAGAGGGCGGCGGAGAGGGCCTCGTCGGCGGCGTCGAAGTGGAATTGCCAGAGGGCGAGGACGCC
>JAGQIT010000322.1 GCA_020431135.1 Myxococcales bacterium
CGCCGGGGTAGGCGTAGGAGGTCGCGCCCGAGTAGCCGAGGCCGACGATGCCGAAGGGATCGGCGCTCTTGGCCAGGTGACCGCCCTCGCTGATCTTCACGTCGGCGACCTCGAAGCCGCCGACCGTGTAGTAGCCGTTGACCGTGTTGCCGTCGATCGTCACGTCGGCGGCGCCGACCGGGCGGATGATCTGGGCGTAGTGGTTCGGGTAGTCGGTGCCGGTGACGAAGGCGTAGCTGTTGAGGAACTGCTCGACCGGGACCATCTGGTACATCGACGGGTCGCCTGTGCCGGCGCCCGAGTTCTGGCTCTCGAGGTACTGGACCGGGAGGAAGGGCCCGTCCGCCTCGAAGATGAAGGCGGTGCCGTTGCTGACCACGAGGTCCTTCCACTCGCCCTTGTTCAGGGTGACGGGGGTGCCGGGCTGGGCCGGCGTCGTGGTCACGGTGACGCCGTCATCGCCGCCGAAGATCCGCCAGTGGTGGTCCTCGGTGCCGCGCTTCGGCGACGGCGCGCCGACGTACTTCTTCCCCCAGTAGTCGAGCGGGAGCATCTGCTCCTCGATGTGATCGCAGAAGGTCACGCCCGCCGGGACGTTGACGCACTCGACCGCGGCGACGACCCAGATCGGCTTGTCGGCGGTGACGAAGCTCCCCGAGAGGTCGGTGCTGTTGCCGGCGCGGACCTGGAGCGTGTCGTGGCGGTTGAGCGTCGCCGAGCCGGTCTGGCCGGCGGTGACGGCGTTGACCCCGGTCCCCGAGATCGTGTTCGCGGTCGGCGTCCACTCGACGGTGGTGTCGTCCTCGACGGCGATGACGTTGAAGTAGTTGGCGTAGCCGCTGAGGCTCGCCTTGTAGGACGCGAGGATGTAGTTCTGCTTGAGCGCGTGCTCGGGGAGGAGCATCGACGCGTCGTTGGTGAAGTCCTGGCCGATCGGCGAGTGCTGGTAGGCGATGATCGGGATGTCGCTCTCGACGCGGTACGAGCCGCCCTGGCGCAGGCGCGAGACCTTGTCCATCGGCTGGTTGGGCATCAGGAAGACGTGGGTCTGGCCGGGGCCGAGGTTGACCGGGCCGCCCTGGGTCTGCTCGTTGTTCGAGTTGTTCGGCGTGAAGTAGAGCTGGACGGTCGCGGTCTTGGTCTCCGACGTGTTGCCGACGACGAGCGAGTCGCCCGCCGGGTCGTTGTCGAAGTTGTCCATGCGGTTGCCGAAGAACGAGCAGCCGATCGAGCTCGGGGTGTTCTGGATCAGGTCGCACAGCGGCACGCACTCGCCGGCGAGGCAGCCCTCGGTGTTGCCGCAGGCCTGCGGGTCGCCGAAGTCCATGCCGTCGTCGTTGCAGACGACGTAGTTCTCGTCGTCCTGGCACTGCTTCGTCCCCGGGTTGCACAGGAGGTCGATGCACTGGCCGTCGAGGCAGGTCTGGCCGCCCTGGCAGGGCATGACCTCGTAGGTCAGGCAGTCGGCGGCGCAGACGACCATGCCCTCGTCCTGACACTCGCCGATCGCCTCGCCCGGCTCGCAGATGCACACGTCGGTGTCGCTCGTCGTCGTCGTCGTCATCACGCCGGTGGTCTCGCCGGTCGTGGTCGTCGTCGGGTCCGTGGTGGTCGAGGTGGTCGAGGTCGTCTCGCCCATCGTCGCCGTCCCGGAGGCGTCGGTCGTCGAGGTCGAGGTCCCGGAGGTCGTGGTGGTCCCGGAGGAGGTCGTGCTGGAGGTCGCGTCGGTCGTCGTGCCCGCGGTGTCGGTGGTGGCGGTGACGTCGTCGCCGTTGCAGGCGACGAGGGAGGCGGCGGCGAGGCCGCACATCAGCAAAGAGGAGCGCTTCATGCCCGGACCGTAGGTCGAAATCGCGCGCCGCCACAACCGCCAATCGCCGCCGCCGGAGGTGAGGTCGCGCAGAACGACGCCGAGAACGGCGAAGGCCGACCCCGCGGGGTCGGCCCTCGTCGCAGGCTCGCGCCGCAGCTTACTGCGGGTTGATGACCTTGAGGCGGAGGCCGCCCGGGTACGCGTAGGAGGTCGCGTTCGAGTAGCCGACCGAGACGATGCCGAAGGGATCAGCGCTCTCGGCGTAGTGCGAGCCGACGTTGATCTTCCAGTCCGCGACCTCGTAGGCGCCGACCGTGTAGTAGCCGGTGACGGTCTGGCCGTCGACGGTGACGTCGGCGCCGCCGGCCTGGCGGATGATCTGGGCGTAGTTCAGCGGGTAGTTGCCGGTGCCGGTGGCGAAGGCGTAGCTGCTGAGGAACTGCTCGACCGGGATCATCTGGTACATCGCCGGGTCGCCGGTGCCCGCGCCGCAGGTCTGGCTCTCGAGGTACTGGACCGGGAGGAACGGCTTGTCGCTCTTGAAGACGAACGACGTGTTGTTCGGGATCTGGATGTCCTTGTAGTCGCCGGGGTTGGCGAGGACGATCGGCGTCCCGGGCTGCGCCGGCTCCGTCGTGACCGTGGTGTTGGCCTCAGCGGCGTAGACGCGCCAGTGGTGCTTCTCGTTGCCGCGGTCCGGCGAGTGGGCGCCGACGTACTCCTTACCCCAGTAGTCGAGCGGCAGGATCTGCTCCTCGACGTGGTCGCAGTAGAGGCAGCTGCTGTTCGGGACGTTGGTGCACTCGGTCGCGCCGACGACCCAGACGGGCTTGTCGGCCTTGACCAGGGTGCCCGAGATGTCCTGGCCGTTGGCGACGCGGACCTGCAGGGTGTCGAAGCGGTTCATCATCACCGACCCGGTCTGGCCGCCGTTGACCGCCGGGACGCCGCTGCCGGCGAGGGTGTTGATCTTCGGCGTCCAGTCGACCTTGGTGCCGTCCTCGACGGCGATGACGTTGAAGTAGCTCGGGTAGCCGCTGAGGGCGTCGACCCACGACGAGACGACGTAGTTCTGCTTGAGCGCGTACTCCGGGAGGAGCATCGACGCGTCGTTGGTGTAGACCTGGCCGATCGGCGAGTGCTGGTAGGCGATGACCGGGATGTCGCTCGAGACCCGGTAGGCGCCGCCGATGCGCAGCTGCGAGACCGACTCGGGCGGCGGGTTGGTCAGCGTGAAGGTGTGGGTGCCGCCCGGCGGGATCGCCACCGGCGCGCCCTGGGCCGCCTCGTTGTTCTGGCCGTTGGCGACGAAGTAGAGCTGGACGTTGGCGGTCTTGTCCGCCGAGGTGTTGCCGACGACGACGGAGTCGTTGTTGTTGGCGTAGTAGTTGTCCATCCGGTTGGCGATGAACGAGCAGCCGATCGAGCTCGGCGAGTTCTGGATGAGGTCGCAGAGCTGGAGGCACTCGCCGTTGTAGCAGCCCTCGGTGCCGCCGCAGGGGACCGGATCGTCGAAGGCCATGCCGTCGCCGGCGCAGGCCTGGGTGTTGTTGTCGTCGAAGCAGTAGGTCTGGTTGGGGACGCAGAGGAGGTCGATGCACGCGCCGTCCTGACAGGTCGAGCCGACGCCGCAGGGCTGCGGCAGCCACTCGAGGCAGTCGTCGGCGCAGACCTGCTGGTCGCCGTCGAGGCACTCGTCGCTGATATCGCCGGGCTGGCACAGGCAGTCGGGGCCGGTGGTGCCGGTCGTCGGATCCTCGGTCGTCGTCACGGGCTCCGTCGTCGAGCCGGTCGTCGGATCCGTGGTCGTGTCGGTGGTCGTCGGGTTCGTCGTCGACGTCTCGGAGGTCGTCGTCGTCGTCCCGGTCTCGCCCATCGTCGCGGTGCCCGAGTTGTCCGTGGTGGTCGAGTTGGTGGTCGAGGTCGTCGTCGAGTCGGTGGTCGAGTCCGTCGTCGACGCCGTCACCGTGCCCGTCGACGACGCGGTGTCCGAAGCGGTGGACACTGTGTCA
Organism: Myxococcales bacterium; assembly: GCA_020431135.1. Taxonomy (GTDB): domain Bacteria; phylum Myxococcota_A; class Polyangia; order Nannocystales; family Nannocystaceae; genus JADJRG01. The sequence continues at coordinate 3,826 of JAGQIT010000322.1, forward strand.
TCCCCGCTGCACCCGGCGAGGAGCAGGGCGAGCGCCGACGAGAGACCGAGGGTCTTAGAAAAGGTGCTAGAGGAGAAGAATTCAGCGTCCATTGGGCATATGGCACCAAATCGCCAGGAGATGCTCAAGTCAGAATTGCTCGAGCGGGTGAGCGCCTGCGCGAGTCGGCCGGCTGGCTTCGGCCGCTGCGGCCTCCCCAGATGGGGAGCCTCGGGCGCGCGCACGTGACCGCGTCTGGGTGTTTGTGCGGGTGCTTCGAGCGGCGCCTGGCAGGGTTATCCCTCGCTCGCACGTCGTCGGGCGCGACGTTCGGCTTGGCGGTGCGCGCCGCGGCGCGCGAGGCGGCCGCGGAGAAGCTGCATGCTCATCGGAAAGAGCCCGGCGAGGCGAGCCACCAGCGCCCGTCGGCGGGGCATCGCTACCTCTAGTTTGCGGCTGTCGAGGGCGCGGAGGATCGCCGCGACGACCTGCGCGGTCGTCAGCGGTCGCGCGCCGGAGAAGGTCAGCGCCGCCTCCTCGTGATCGACCTGGAGCTCGAGCATCGGCGTCTCGACGGCGTCGGGGCAGATCGTCGTCACGGCGACGCCGAATTCGCGGAGCTCGGCGGCGGCGGCGAGCGAGAGCCCGCGGACGGCGTGCTTCGTCGCCGAGTAGATCGCGATCCCTGGGATCGGCGCGATGCCTGCGAGCGACGCGACGTTGATGATGTGACCGCGGCGACGCTCGCTCATGTGGCGCGCCGCGACGGCGGTCCCGTAGGCGACGCCGCGGAGGTTGACGTCGATGTGGCGGTCGAGCTCGTTGAGGGGGAGCGAGCGCAGCCAGCCCGGGCGGAGGTAGCCGGCGACGTTGACGTGGACGTCGATCGCGCCGAGGCGCTCGATCGCGGCCGCGTAGCTCGACTCCCAGGCGGCGGCGTCGCGGACGTCGAGGGGCGCGCAGGCGCTGCGGTCGCTCGGCCAGGCGCGGGCGTGCTCGCGGAGGCGCTCGATCGCCACGTCGGTCGCCCAGATCCGGTGTCCTGCGGCGACGAGGGCGTCGGCGAGGTCGCGGCCGATGCCGCTTGCGCAGCCGGTGAGGAAGACGTTGAGGGGGGCGTCGGCGGCGGGCACGAAGGTCACTTTACTCGCCCGGGGAGGGCGTGACACCATCGCGTCATGAAGCGGATCTTCGGCTACCTGCTGCTCATCATCAGCGGGTTCATCGCCTACCAGAGCTACCTGAACTCGCAGCCGAGCCCGGAGATCGAGGCGATGTCCAAGGCCAAGGCGTGCGCCGAGGCCGAGGGCTGCGAGATCAAGGGCGACCGACCACATGTCCTTCAGACCAGCATCACGGCGCGCCGCTACCAGTGGGAGACGAGCGGCGGGTCGATGGTCGTGACCTGCGAGCGCGAGTACCTGTGGTTCGGCGAGTGGTCGTGCTCCGGGGCGCCGGGGCAGCTCGCGTACTAGCGCCGCGGCTCGCTCTGCGGCGGGCGCGGAGGTCGGCCTAGGTTCGCCCTCACGGGGACGCGCAGCGAGTTCTGCGCGAGGCCCGGATGACGGGCAGGCACCACGAGGTGCCCGCCTGCGAGACGCGAACGAGCGAGGCGAGCTCCGACTTCGAGGGGCGCCGGCTCGACGGTCGCCTCACAGGGCGCGCAACGGGTTCCCTGCGAGGAGGGGGTCACGAAGCGTCGGCCTGCGAGTGAGACTGGCTGACTTGGAGGGCGCCGACCGGGCGGTCACCCTCGCAGGACGTGCAGCTCATTCTGAGGCGCTCGGGCGAGGCGAAGGCTGACTTCGAGAGGGGCGTCGGGTCGGCGCTCGTCCTAGGCTGGCCATGCCCATCGGCACGGGGCACGGGGCGAGGAGATGGAGGGGCGCGCAGCGGGTCTCGACGTCGCGATGCTTGAGCGCGCGTCGCTTCACGTTTCAGAGATGGTGTCTTAAGAGACATAAAATGCCGGGCGCACGAGCACGCCGAGCATCGAAGAATAAAAAGGGGCCGCCCCTGCGGGCGACCCCTCTTCGGCCTCGCTGCGCGAGGTCGTCGACGGCTAGATCAGCCGCCACCGCCGACGGCGCCGCTGATCTCGAGGCTGGCGCTGACGCTGCCCTGGAGCGAGCTGGTGGCGTCGCCGAGGACGGTGCCGACGTCGCCGAGGACGGCGAGCGCACAGCCGGCGCCGATCGACGCCTTGAGGTCGCCGCTGGCCTTGACCTCCTCGATGCCGCCCTTGACGGCGACGTTGGCGGCGGCGCTGAGCTTGCCGATGCCCTTGATCAGGTACTCGGCCTTGGCGGTCGCGCCGAGGAGGGCGCTGAACTGGCCCTTGAAGGTGTTGATCCACGCCTTGAACTCGGCCTGGCCCTGGGCGTCGCCCTCGAGCTGGGCGCTCCACTGCCATGCGATCTGGACCGACGGCGGGGTGCACTCGACGTTGGCCTCGGCCTTCGCCTCGACGGTCGCCTCGCACTCGGCCTTGACCTCGGGCGGCTTGACGGTGCCCTCGCACTTGCCCTCGCACTTGACGTCGGCCATCGCCGAGACGTCGCACTTGGCCTGAGCGCTGCCCTCGCAGCCGCCCATCGCCGGGGTGTACTCGCAGGAGCCCTCGCAGGAGCCCGAGCACGAGCCGCCAGCGGAGAGCTCACAGGAGCCCTCGCAGGTGCCCTCGCAGGCGCCGGCGCAGTTGCCCGAGGCGTCCTGGACCGAGCAGGTGCCGTTGCAGGTGCCGCGGCAGGTGCCGGTGCACTCGGCGGCGACCTCGAGGTTGCACTCGCCGGTGCAGGTGCCGGAGCACTCGAGGTTCGGCGCGGTGCCCTCGCACTTGAGGGTGCCCTCGGCCTCGCACATCGCGGCGACCTCGGCGTCGACGGCACAGGAGCCCTCGCAGCTCGCCTCGACCGAGCCGGGCTCGACGTCGACGTCGCACTCGGCGGCGGCCTGGGCCGCGATCTCGACCGACGCGGTGCACTGCGCGGGCTGGTACTCGATCTTGAGGCCGCCGTCGACGGCGGCGGAGATCTTGCCCTCGATGGCGAGCTTGATGTCGGCAGCGGCGGCGCCCGGCTCGAGGCCGACGCCGACGGCGATCGCGTCGAGCTCGGCGCGGATGCCAGCGGTCACGGCGTCGGCGGAGGCCTTGAAGTCGACGACGGCGCCGAAGAACGCGTCGATGCTGGCGACGCCCGAGATGCTCGCGTTGCCCTGGATGATGCCCTTCTCCGGGCAGACGAGGCCGCATTGCTCGGCGAGGTCATCGCAGCCCTGGAGGGCGGTCGCGCCGAAGCCCAGCGCGAGACCCGTCGCCATCAGTCCGTAAAACTTGGTGTTTGTCGTGTTCATGTCGTTTCGCTGCTCCTAGTGGTCAAGCACCGTTGCAAACTTGTCGGGGTTCTCCACAGGGCCGGCGGGCCACGTTGATGGGGTGGAGCTGCGGGGGATGGTCCCACGGGCCCCGAGAGTTGGCAAAGGTTTTGGGAAGACCCGGGCGTGGGTGGTGACGGTCGCCACGACTAGATGCAAGAGCGCCTGCCCTAGAGCGAAGGTTAGCTATGCAAGGTTCGTTGGTGAGCATCGAGCACGCTCGAGGTGGTCCTTGGACTACGCGCGTCGGTAGATGTTCATCGCCTCGGTCACGCTCGTCTGCGCTCGCACACGCCGGCGCGCAGGCCACCCCTCTCGTAGCTCAGGGATCGTCGTCCGCAAGCGCGAGGTCGATGACTACCGGGCAGTGATCGCTGACCTTTTCGAAGTCGAGATCGGGATAGGCGTCGGTCGAGCGGAAGGCGGCGCAGCGGTGACGCGCGCAATGGCCATAGGCGCGGGCGCGGGCGTCTCCGCCCGCGGCCTCTGCGAGATCGCTGATCCACACGAGGTCGAGGAGCGAGGGCTCTTGCCAGGCGTCGCGGCGCGGGCCGTCCCAGTACGCGGAGCAGCCGTCGGTGGCGAGGCGGCGCAGGCCGACCGCGTTGAGGACGTCACCGAGGGCGCGGAGTTCGTCGCCGGGATCGCCTCCAGGCGGGCCCGTGGTGTTGAAGTCGCCGACGACGATGACGTCGCGGTCGGGGGCCCCAGGCCCCGTCGTCTGGAGCTCGCCGACGAGGGCGGCGAGGCGCGGCCACTGCTCGCTGCGTTGATCGTAGCCGTCGCGCATCGCCTTGAGATGGACGACGACGAGGTGGAAGTCGGGGCCGCCGGCGCGGCCGCGGACGTAGGTCGAGAGCGCCGGGCGGACGCGTCCGCCAAGGCTGAGCGCGTCGTGCTCGACCGCCTCGCCGAGGAGCTCGACGCGCCGCGGATCATAGAAGACGCCGACGCGCTGGTGTCCGCGACCGCCGCGCTCCGAGATCACCAGCTCCCACTCGGGGAGCAGGGCCTCGAGGGCGGCTGGCTCTTTGATCTCCTGGACGGCGATCACGTCGGCGTCGAGCGCGGCGAGGCGGCTGCGCACGAGCTCGAGGTCCTGGTGCTTGCCCGGGAAGTTGCGGAGGTTCCAGCTGACGACGCGCAGCGCGTCGCGCTTGGCCGGCGGCGTCGAGTCACCCTCGAGCCCGAGGGCGCCGCGGATCGCCGGACCCCAGATCGCGTAGGCGGCGATCAGCAGCGGGATGAGGAGCGCGACGAGGCGGCGCCCTGTCAGGAGGCCGCGACCGCGGCGGTGACGACGGCGGCCCACGGCGGGCTCCTACCTGACCTCTCGAGCGAGCGCACGGACGACGCCTGTCGCCGCGGCGCTCACTCGAACTCGAACTCGCTGAGGCCGATCTTGATGACGTGGATCGGGCTCTCGACGCCGACGAAGCCGGAGACTCGCGGGTCGACGTCGCGGAACTGGAGGCGGTAGGCGCCGGCGAGCCGGAGCACCGCCTCGGGATCCACGGCGAGGTTGGTGGTGATCTTCAGCGTCCGGCCGCCGCCCGGGTTGGGCATGCCGTAGCCGGTGTGCCCGAGGAGCATCATCGACACGCCGGCGGGCGCCTGGACGTAGAGCTCGGCCGAGGTCGCTGACTCGTGCGTCTGGATGATGTCGAACTCGAGGCGCATCGCCCAGCGCCGGAGCTTGGCCCGCTCCTGCAGCGTCGTCAGCATCGACGCGCCGTCGAACTCATAGACGTCGTCGTCGTCGAGGCCGCCGAGGCGGGCGACGGGGATCGAGATCGCGTAGACCGGACGAAAGCACGAGCCCGCGGGGACCTCCGTGGGCTCGTCGCCGACGCCGTAGACGCAGCGGATCGCCTCGACCTCCGGCGCGCTGACGAGGCGCTTCGTGGTCCCCTCTGACGGCGGCACCGAGCCGATCGTCAGACGTTGAACCACGAGACAGGGGGCGAGTGATCCCTGCTTCGTCGCGTCCACGCGATCCTCTGCGGGCCCGGTCGTGTCGCCCTTCGCCGCGACTAGTCGCGCGAGCGCTTGCGCTGGCGACGCTTGCGGCGGCGCTCGGCCTCGCGGAGCTTCCGCTTCATCTTGACGCTCGGCTTCTCGTAGTGGCGGCGGCGCTTGATCTCGCGGAGCACGCCCTCGCTGGCCATGAGGCGGCGGAGCTTCCGGATCGCCCGCTCGACGCCGCGCTCATCGACCTTGACCTCGAGGGGGCGGCCGAGCACGGGGCGATGCTCGTTGACGGGGGGGGTCACGGGCTCGCGGCCCTTATCGGCGTATTCCTCTGATGCTGCCATGGTGAAGGCCGCAAGGTATAGGAGCCTCCGCGCGGCGGGTCAAGCACCCTGCGCGGAGATCTTTGGCCGACTTCGCGGGGTCCTGGAGGGGCGCAGGCGGGCCGTCGCGAGCCCGCGGCCCGTGGTCGATCCTCTTTGCAGAGGTCGCGGCCGCGGTAGGGCGGCGCGATTCGGGGGAGATCCCGCGCAGCGGCGGTGCGGCAGAGCGTCGCTTCAGGGGCGCTTTGGGGGCGCTTCACCGGGATGCCGGCGGCTAAGGACAGGCGCCGCGGCCGACGGCGCGGCCGCCGTCGACGACGATGGAGTGGCCAGTGATGAAGCGCTCGCGGGCGAGGTAGAGGACCGCGCGCGCGACGTCTTCGGGCTCGCCGGCGCGGCCGAGCGGGATCCCCTGAAGCACGCGCTCGCGACCCTCGCTGCCCGGACCGAAGCGCTCGTCGTCGGGCCACAGCACGGTCCCGGGGGCGACGCCGTTGACTCGGATCATCGGCGCGAGCTCGCCGGCGAGGGCACGCGTCGCCATCGCCAGCGCGGCCTTCGACACGCAGTGATCGGCGTAGCCGCGCCACGGCTGGGTCGCCGCGAGGTCGAGGATGTTCACCGCCGAGCCCTCGGTCGCGGCGAGGGCGGGCGCGAGCCCGCGGATGAGCGAGAGCGGCGCGAGGAGGTTGATCGTGAGAACCCGCAGGAGATCATCGTCGCTTCGCGCGAGGAACGCGCCGCTCTCGAAGCTCGCGGCGCTGTTTACTAGAAGATCGAGTCGACCCGCGGCGGGTCCCTTCGGATCGACGACGGTGTCGATTAGACGGCGGCGCGCCGCATCATCAGTCAGATCGGCGCCGATGGTCCCGAGGGCCGCCCCCGCCAGCGAATCCGCGAGTCGCGCAGCTGGCGCCTCCGAGCGGTTGTAGTGGATCCACACGCGGTAGCCGGCGTCCGCGAGCGCTCGGACGATCGCCGCGCCGACGCGGATCCCACCGCCGGTCACCAGGGCGCAGGGCGAGTCGGTCGGGGGGCGCAGGGGCGCGGCGGCGCGGGTGTCCATCGCCGCCACGATAGCCGACGCTACGCAGCGGAGGATTGACACCAACGTGAGCTTCCGTCAGCGTTTCCCCATATGGCGAAGCGGGCGGGCAACTTCCTGACCTTGAAGGACATGATCCAAGGGAGCGGCTGCACTCCGCGGACAGTGCGCTATTACGAGCGCCAGGGTCTCCTCAGCGCGACGCGGAGCAGCGGCGGTCACCGCCTCTTCCTGCCGACCGAGCTCGAGCGCCTGAACTTCATCATCTCGCTCCGCGAGGCCGGCTGGTCGCTCGAAGAGATCACCTCGCTGCTGAGCATCCGCAGCCGGGCCGACGGCGACCGCGACGCGGCGCGCGAGCTCACCGAGGAGATCGCCGGGCACATCGATCGCCTCAAGCAGAAGATCGAGGTCCTCACGAAGCTCCACGCCGACCTCCAGGAGACCCGCCGCTTCCTCGTCGTCTGCTCGCAGTGCACCGACGAGGACAAGCGCCTGGCCGCCGGCTGCGAGAACTGCGAGCGCCTGCCCGCGGATCAGCCCGCCGGGTTCCGCCTGACCTGGCTCGCCGAGGGGCGGCGCACGACCGAGTTCGACGACCCGGCGATCCCGGCCGACGAGGCCGCGAGAAAAGAGCGCTAGCCTTGGCTGGCGGCGACGACCTGCGCCCGCCCGGCGGCCGCACCGAGGCGATCGAGGCGGCGGTCACGGGGCTCCTCCAGGCCTGTGACCTCGACCTCGAGCACAAGGATCTGCGGCGCACGCATCAGCGCGTCGCCAAGCTCTGGCAGGAGCACTTCCTCGCCGGCTTCGCGATGGACCCGGCGAAGATCCTCGGCGACCCGGTCGAGGGGGAGGCGCCGACGGATCTCGTGATCGTCCGCCGGATCCCCTACCACGGCCTGTGCCCGCACCACCTCCTGCCCTACGTCGGCGAGGCGACCGTCGCCTACCTGCCCGCCGCCAAGCTCCTCGGCTTCGGCCGCCTCGGCGATCTCGTCACCTGCTTTACGCGCCGGCTGACACTGCAGGAGCGGGCGTGCAACGACATCGTCGACGCGCTGATGACCTACCTCGACGCGCGCGGTGCTGGCTGTGTGATGCGCGGGCGGCACACTTGCCTCGCGCTCCCCGACAACAAGCACGCGACCGAGGTGACCACCTCGTCGATCCGCGGCGAGTTCGTCACCCGCCGCGATCTCCAGGCCGAGCTCTACCAGTAGGCGCGACGCAAGCGTTGCCGGCGGTCGCTGGGCCGCCGCTGGGGCGCTCGCGCGGCGCGTCGCGTCGATCGCCCGCCGCGTGCGCGCGCGCGACGTGTATGGGTAAGTGGACGCGGCCCACAACCCGCGCCACACTTCTCTGGCGAGAGACCCGGCATGCTTCAGCCTGACTCAAAGCCGCCGCCTGAGGTCCTGTCGGCGCTGCCGATCTTCCCGTTGCCGAACGTGGTCCTCCTCCCGGGGATGGTGCTCCCCCTCAACGTCTTCGAGCCGCGCTACCTCGAGCTCGTCGACCACGTCATGACCGACGGCCTGCACATCGGCGTGCCGCTCCTGCGCCCGGGGTACGAGAGCAACTACGAGGGTCGGCCGCCGATCGAGGAGATCTTCGGCATCGGTCGCCTGCTCGCGCACCACCGCTTCCCCGACGGGCGCCGCTTCATCCGCCTCGAGGGCCTCGGTCGCGTCCGCCTCGAGCGGGAGCTCGAGCCGCGGCGCTCGTTTCGCGAGGTCGAGGCGATCCCCCTGCCGGAGGCGCCGTCGACCGACGCGCAGTCGCTCGAGATCCTCAAGGCGCAGGTCGAGCGCGTCGCCTGCCTGTGCCCGGACGACGGCGAGATGATCGACAGCCTCCTGTCGATCACCGACGCCCGCGTCTTCTCCTATGCGGTCAGCGCCCTCCTGCCGAGCATCGAGCTGATGAACGGCGCGCCCGTCGTCCCCTCCGGTCGCTGCGCCCAGGTGGAGATCCTCCAAGAGTGTCTGGCCGCGGAGAGCACGGACGCGCGGATCCGCCTCCTCGTCGCGCGCACGGGCGACGTCATCGCCGGCCTCTCGGCCAACCACCTGCGGACCTCTCAGCTCCTCAACTGAGCGCCGGCGCGCGGAGCGGCCGCGGGCGTCCTGTGCGATCACGGCGGCCGCGTGTGCGCGAGCGACTTGGCCTGCGGACCCCGGCAGGGTAGGACTCTGTCTCCTCCCGTGCCGCTCCTCCTCGTCACACTGCACGCTGGCGCGCTCGTGCTCGCGGGCCTCGGCCCTGAGGGCGCCGAGACCGACGCGGACGTCGTCGCCGCTGAAGACGAGGCGATGATCGATCTGAAGATCACCATCGAGGGCCTCCGGGCGCGGATCGGGGCGGTCGCGGACGAGTGGCGGATCGAGGTCGACGAGGGCGACAACAACTCCGTCGTCGCCCGCCTGCGCCGCGACGACGGCGTCGAGCTCGAGCGTCGCCTCGAGCTCCGGGGCGAGAGCGTCGAGGAGCGCAGCCGGGAGCTGGCGACGGCGCTCGCGTTCGTCATCGACGAGGCGGAGACGTCGGAGCCGGAGCCGGAGCCGGAGCCGGAGCCAGAGCCAGAACCAGAGCCGGATCCCGATCCGAGCCCCGGCGACTCAGGGGAGGACGCTCCGCGTTTGCGCGGGTGGTTCGGGGTCGGTCCGCGCCTCGGGGTCGGCTCGCCGCGCGCGGCCGACTTCGACGCCGGCGTCGATCTGCTCGCCGGCCTCGAGCTCCTCGGCGGCGTTCTCCATCCGCTCTTTCATGTCGGCTGGACGACCTCCCGCGAGGCGAGCCTCGTCGCCGACTATGTCCACTTCGGCGCCGGCCTCGCGGCTGGGGCCGGTCTCCTGAACGATCGCCTGTGGGTCGGCGGCGGCGTCATCCCGCGGGCGATCCGGCTCCGTCTCCGCGAGGAGGAGCGTCGCAGCGCCGCGTGGACGGGCGGCGGCGATGCGGTCGCACTGGGTCACTTCAGGGTGCCGATCGGCGAGCGCCTCGAGTTCCAGGTGAGCGCTCGTGTGGGTGTGGACGTCACCTTGCCGCCGCTCGAGCTGATCGGCTCGACGGCTCGTCTTGCGCGCGGAGACCTCCGCTTCGTCGGCGGGGCGTCGATCGGTTTGCGCTGGTGAAGCCCGGGCCCCGCGGCGATCCGTTATACTGGCGGGCGATGGCTACGGGGGTGCGTGCGGAGTGGAGGTCGACGCGGAGTCGATTGCTCGCTGCACAGCGAGGGGATCGCGAGGCGCAAGCGGCGATCTTCGCGGAGTATCGCGACCGCGTCGCCCGTCAGGTCCTGCGGATGACCGGCGACTCTGCGATCGTCGACGACCTGGTCCAAGAGGTCTTCCTCTCCGCGTTCCTCGCGCTCCCCGGCTTTCGCGGTGACGCCCAGCTGACTACATGGCTGTACACGATCACCCGCAACAAGGTGCGCAGCTGGTGGGAGTCGCGGCGCCGTCGGCAAGCGCGGGAGGTCGCCCACTCGAACGCCCGCGCGCCGCTCGAGGACACCCCCGAGGACGACCTGATGATCGCCCAGCAGCGCGATCGCTTCTACACGGAGCTCGGGCGCCTGCCTGAGAAGCTCCGCGAGGCGTTCGTCGCCCGGGCGGTCGAGGGCTTGAGCCTTACCGAGGCGTCGGCCGCCCTCGGCGCGCCGATCAGCACCGTTTCATACAGGGCCCGGAGGGCCGAACAACTACTCTGCGAGGCGTTGGACCTGCCGTGGAGAGGAGATGAATCATGAGCAGCGAGCGTGTGGACGACGGTCTCTCCTCTTCGGCGCTTCGTCGCCTTGTTCATGTGGCGCGGTCGCGACAGCCGCTGCCGAAGCTCTCCGTGACCGCGGACTCGATCTTCGACGCCTATCAGGAGCGTCGGGGCCGCCGGCGCGAGCGCGTGCGGCAGGTCGCCCTCGGGCTCGCCGTCTTCCTCTCGGTCGGCTACCTCGGCGTCGCCGTCGATCGGGCGGTCGAGCGGAGCGGCGAGGCGTCGCTCGACCTCGCTAGCTACACCGCCGCGGCCGAGCAGATCACCCGCGAGGTCGCGGTCACGGAGGAGCTGGCGCCGCTCGCCGCCCTCGCGCCGCGCCTCGATCAGGGCGCCGCGGTCGAGCTCCTCGAGCCCTACGCGCGGGCGCCGGAGATCCTCGGGCCGCGATCGCTGCGGCTCGGGCAGGGGACCTATCGCGTCACCTACGCCGACGGCGCGGGGCACCGCGGCCTCAGCGTCCAGACGCCCGCGGGAGAGCTCGAGCTCCGCGCCGGGGTGATGACCGTCGGCGTCGCCGGCGATCGCGTCGACGTCGTCGTCGAGCGCGGTTCAGCGGCGTGGGTCCGCGCCGACGAGCGCGTCCCGATCGCTGAGGTCCCGGCGGCGCCTGAGGTCGGCGACGAGGAGCTCGCTGAGGATGAGGGTCCGTCGGCGGCGGAGCTCGCGGAGCTCGCCGAGAAGAGCCTCAGCCGCGGCCGCCGGCCGGCGGCGATCCGCCACCTCCGGCGCCTGGTCTCGACCTACCCGCGTTCAACTGAGGCGGGCCGCGGCCTCCTCGACCTCGG
>JAGQIT010000323.1:0-5947 GCA_020431135.1 Myxococcales bacterium
CTGGACCAAGCCCTTCCTGATGATCCTCGCCCTGGCGACGTTCATCTTCCTCCTCGCCTTCTGGCTCGACATCCTGACGACGGCGCCGGGCCAGAAGTCGTCGAGCCTCGCCAGCCTCGGCCACTCGATCCTCTTCCAGGACGTCGATCAGGCGCGCAACACCCTCGGCGGCCTCGGCGAGGTCATGGCCGCGGTCTTGGGCCTCGCGCTGACGGTCTCGAGCATCATCGTCCAGCTCGCGGCGACCCGCTTCACGCCGTACATCACCAACCTCTTCTTCCGCGCCCGGACCAACCTCTTGGTCCTCGGCTTCTTCGTCACCAGCACGGTCTTCGTCGTCTGGGTGAACTTCGCGATCGGCGACGACAACGTCCCCCGGTGGGGCGTGCTCTTCTCGATGATCCTGATGACGATGAGCCTCGGGCTCCTCTTCCCCTACTTCGCCTACGTCTTCGACTTCCTCGACCCGGAGAAGATCGTCGGCCGGATCACCGCCGACGGCCTCTACGCGAGCACGCCGATCAAGGGGAAGGCGGCCCTCGAGATCGACCAGCGCCAGCTCGCCTCGGTCGAGGCCGTCGAGCACCTCGCCAACATCTCGCTCAACGCCTGCCAGCAGAAGGACAAGAACATCGCCTCGTCGGCGGTCGACGCCCTCGGCCGCTACGCGATCCTCTACGGCGACACCAAGGCGGGGATGCTCAAGGAGTGGCACAAGATCCCGCAGTGGCTGCGCCAGAGCCCCGACTTCGTCTCGCTGTCGCGCGACGCGATCGCCGACCTCTCGGACCGCGAGATCTGGCTCGAGTGGAAGGTGCTGCGCCAGTACCAGATGCTCTTCAGCGAGGGCCTGACGCAGATCAAGGACCTCTGCTACCTGATCGCGATCGACACCCGGCGCCTCGGCGAGGCGGCGTCGAAGCGCGGCGACCTCCACGCCCTCGACCTCGCGATCAAGTTCTTCAACACGTACCTGCGGGCGACGATCAACGCCAAGGACATCCGCACCGCGTACAACATCCTCCACCAGTACCGGCAGCTCGGCGAGGTCGTGCTCATGCACGCCAACCACCCGGGCATCGCCCCCGAGGGCCGCGAGATGGACCTCGAGCAGCGCACGGTCGATATCGCCCGCTTCATGCGCTACTACTCGGCGATCTCCTTCCAGCGCGGGATGGCCTTCCTCACCGAGGTCATCGCCCACGACATCGGCACGCTCTGCGGCTACGCCTTCCGCCTCAACAGCCGCAGCCACGACAACATCCTCGACATCTTCCTCCGCGTCGACGACTCGGCGGAGTCGGCCGAGGAGGAGAAGACGCTGCGCGGCGTCCGACGGGCCCAGATCAAGCTGGCGACGACCTACCTGGTCTTCGGCGGCGTCCACCTCGCGCGGCGGATCTCCGACGACATGCAGGGCGAGCCGGAGAAGCGCCTGCGCAGCATCTGGCACGAGCTGCGCAGCCTCGAGAGCCGCGAGTTCTGGGAGGTCAACGACCGCGGCACCAACTTCGATTACCTGACGCCGCAGCAGAAGGACACGCTGCCGACCTTCTTCGGGTGGTTCGAGGACCTCCGCGCGCCGGAGCGCGAGGACAGCGTCACCTTGCCGGTGAGCTGAGGAGCGGGCGCGGATGGCCGGGCTCCACCACCTCGCCCTGCGGGTCGATGATCTCGAGCGCGCCGCGGCGTTCTACGCCGGCCTCCTCGGTCTGCGCGAGCTCCGGCGCCACGTCGACGAGGACGGCGCGCTGCGGGCGATCTGGCTCGACCTCGGCGGCGATCCCGAGGATCGTCGCGCGCCGATCCTGATGCTCGAGCGCGCCCTCCGTGGCGCCGGCGCGGCGGCGGGCTCGGCCCACGTTCTCGCCCTCGCCGTCGACGACCTGGCGGCGGTCGCTCGCCGCCTCGAGGACGCCGGCGTGACGATCGACGATCGCACCGCGTTCACCCTCTTCGTCCGCGATCCCGACGGTCACCGCGTTGGCCTGTCGAACTTCGACCTCGAGCGCGCGCGCTGATCTGCGTCGACCTGGCCGCGCGTTCATGCGCGCCAGGGCAAGGCTCGCGTCGGCCGGCGCCCCTCGGCTATCATCGCCGCGAGGCGATACCGATGACTGCACCCGAAGAGAAGTCCGCGCTCCACGTCCTTGCCTTCCTCTACCTGGTCTTCAGCCACACGACCGACGCCAACCTCGGCGCCGAGGAGGTGAAGACGATCGCGGGGATCCTCCAGAAGTGGGTGCCGGACGCCCCGGCCAAGGCCGTCAACGGCGTCATCATGGAGACCGTCGAGTGGTACAACCAGATCGGCGAGGACGCGGCGCGCTACGGCGAGGCCAAGCGCTGCGCCCACCTGATGCGCGAGCACATGAACGAGACGCAGCGCGCGTCGGTGCTCCTCAACCTGATCGAGATCGCCCGCGCCGACGGCCAGATCACCGCGGCCGAGGACAAGTTCATCGCCGAGATCACCGAGATCCTGAACATGGGCGACACCCGCTCGGCGAACTGAGCGGCGCCGCGTCCCCGCCGGGCCCCCTCGCCCGCGAGGGGGCTCGTCGCGTTCTCAGGGGGCGCTCAGAGGAGCTGGCGCGAGCGGAAGTAGGCGATCATCCCGCCGGCGGTCGCGAGCATCAGGAGGATCGCGAAGGGGTAGCCGAAGGTCCAGTGGAGCTCCGGCATGTGGGCGAAGTTCATGCCGTAGACGCCGGCGATGAAGGTCAGCGGCAGCATGACGGTCGAGATCTGGGTGAGGACCTTCATGACCTCGTTCATCCGGTTCGAGGTCACCGACAGGTAGGCGTCCATGATCGACTGGACCTGGTCGCGGTAGCTCTCGAGCTGGTCGACGATGTAGACGAAGTGGTCGTAGACGTCGCGGAAGAAGGCGATCTGCTTGTGCGGGATCAGGTCGTGGTGGCCGCGGGCGATCGACTCGAGGATCCGGCGCTGGTGCGAGAGGATCCGGCGCAGGCGGAAGATCGTCTTCTTGGCGTTGAGGATGCGGTCGAGGAGGGCGGGGTCGGGGTCGGCGATGACCTCGTCCTCGAGGCGCTCGAGGGTCTCGCCGACCTGCTCGATCACCGGGATGAAGTTGTCGACGACGCGGTCGAGGAGGCGGTGGAAGAGGCGCGGCGCCGTCCAGCCGGTCTTCGACGGCGTCTCGATCTCCTTGCGCAGCGCCTCGATCGACCGCATCCCCGCCGGGTGGTGGGTGACGAGGAGGCGCTCGCCGAAGAACATGTCGAGCTCGTGGGTGCGGAAGAAGACCTCCTGCAGGAGCGCGAGGGAGGCGAAGTCGATCGCGTGGAGGACGACGAAGTAGTGGTCCTCGTAGGTGTCGAGCTTCGGGTGCCCGTAGTCCTGGAGGGTGTCCTCGATCGCCAGCGGGTGGAAGCGGAAGCCCTCGCGCAGGAGCCGGTCGAGGTCGCCCTCGTCGTCGTGGGGCTCCTCGAGGTCGAGCCAGAGCGTCACCTCCGGGTCCTCGAGGAGCTTCGGCAGGTGCGAGAAGTCGGTCTCGATCCGGTGACCCTGCTTGGCGTGGAAGACGTGGAGGGTGCGCATGCGGCGATGGTAGCCGCTCAGGCCTGCGGTGGCGCGGCCCCGCCGTCACCGAGGCGCCTGTGGAGGCCGCCGCGGAGGAGGTGCGGGAGGAGGAAGTCGCGGGCGCGGGCGAGGGCGAGGACCTCGCGCTTGGCCGCGACGACGCCGTCGAGGAGCGGCGCGCTGAGCTCGGCGAAGGCGTCGCGGACGGCCGGCGGCGGGACGAGCACCTCGAGGCGCCTGAGGTCCTTCTTGGCGACGTGGCCGAGGCCGGTCGTCTGGTTGTTGCGGGCGATCTCGACGAAATCGGGCTGGAGGCGGCGCAGCAGGCCGTAGAGGTAGGCGCGGTCGCTCGGCGCGTCGGGCAGCACCTGGTAGATGTGTTGGTTGAGCCAGGCCGGGCCGCCGCCCCAGAGGGTCGTGCCGATCGACGTCTGCGGGTTGCCGGACCAGGCGAAGAGCACGTCGCCGTCCTCGAGGCGACGCTCGCGGCGTCCGCCGGTCACGGACCAGCGGGTCTGCGGTCCGACGCCGCGGCTGAGCTCGGCGATCTTGATCACTGGCATGCCGACGTCGGGCTCGCTGAAGTCGACCGGGCGGAAGGCGGTGCCGTTGCGGAACTCGGCGCGGTCGAGGAGGCCGCCGCGGGCCCAGCCGCGGGGGAGCGGGGCGCCGTCGGGGTCGCCCGCGGGCGCCGCGAGGTCGTCGGGGAAGAGGCCGTCCGGGAGGCCGCGCAGGGTCGGGTGCGCCGGGTCGCCGACCGGCTCGAAGTCGACGAACCACGCGCGGAAGAGGGCGCGGTGCAGGCGCTCGAGGGCCCGCTCGAGGTCGCGCAGCGCGGCGATCCGATCGTCGAGGGTGAGGAGGTGCTCGGCGATCACCCGCTGCTCTCGCAGCGGCGGGAGGACGATCGGCGTCTTGCGCAGGATTCCGAGGTTGGTGTGCGGCACGCCGGTGGCGATCGTGTGGCGGTCGAGGTAGTCGAGGACCAGCGGCGAGCGAAACCAGTAGTAGACGAACTCAGGGAGGACGCGGCGGCGATCGCAGGTCAGCTTCATCTGGCTCTGCGAGATCACGAAGCGGTCGTGGCCGAGGTCTTCGGGGACGAGCGCGACCTGGCCGACGGTGCCGCGCTGGGTGAAGACGACGTCGCCCGGGCGCGCGCGGCTGCGGCTGAGCTGCTCGGCCTTGGCCGCCGAGACGTAGGCGAAGGGGCCGCGGATGAAGCGGCCCTCGGCGGCGAAGTTCGAGCCGCGGATCACCGGCACGCCGGCGTCGCGGTAGTCGTCGCTGACGAGGTCGGAGCCGAAGGGGCCGCCGGCGAGGGCGTTGGGCTCGTCGGCGGCGATCGCCTCGAGCGGGAGCTCCGGCCAGCCGAGGCTCAAGGCTCGAGCCTCTCGATCAGCGCGCGGATCTTCGCCTCGAGCTCGGCGGCGCGGTCGAGGTGCTCCGTGAGCTCGCGGGCGATCGGCGCGAAGCGCTCGGCGAAGTCCTCGCCGATCGGCTCGTCGAAGCTCGACAGCGGCGCGACGTAGTGGCCGGGGACCAGCGAGTGCTCCTTGCGGCGGAGCTCGTCGAGCGGCGCCGCGCGGCAGAAGCCGGGGACGTCCTTGTAGGCGCCGGCGCCCCGATCGCCGCGCCACGCGTGGTAGGTGCGGACGAGCCGCTCGACGTCCTCTTCGGTGAGCTCGCGGTGGACCCGGTCGATCATCGCCCCGAGCTCGCGGGCGTCGATGAAGAGGGTCTCGCCGCGGCGCTCGCGGAGGCGCGGGTCGGCCTTGTCGCGGGCGAGGAACCACAGCGACACCGGGATCTGCGTCGAGTAGAAGAGCTTCGACGGCAGCGCGACCATGCAGTCGACGAGGTCGGCCTCGACGATCCCCCTGCGGATCTCGCCCTCGCCGGCGGTCATCGACGACATCGCGCCGTTGGCGAGGACGAAGCCGGCGACGCCGCGCGGCGCGAGGTGGTGGATGAGGTGCTGGACCCAGGCGAAGTTGGCGTTCGACTCGGGGGGCAGGCCGAAGGTCCAGCGCGGATCGTCGGCGAGGCGCTCGCGGCCCCAGTCACGGGCGTTGAAGGGCGGGTTGGCGAGGACGTAGTCGGCCCGGAGCTCGCGGTGGAGATCGCGGGCGAAGGAGTCGGCGTGCTCGGGGCCGAGATCGCAGGGGATCCCGCGGATCGCCAGGTTCATCTTCGCCAGGCGCCAGGTCGTCGGGTTCGACTCCTGGCCGAAGATCGCGATGTCGCCCGGGCGCCCGCCGTGCTCCTCGATGAAGCGCTCGCTCTGGACGAACATCCCGCCGGAGCCGCAGGCCGGGTCGTAGACCGTGCCCTTGAAGGGGGCGAGCATCGCGACGAGGAGCTCGACGACGCTGCGCGGCGTGTAGAACTGGCCGCC
>JAGQIT010000323.1:5976-6298 GCA_020431135.1 Myxococcales bacterium
TACTCGTAGACCCGGCCGAGGATGTCGCGCGAGCGGTCGTCGGGGCTGCCGAGGCCGATCGTGCCGATGAGCTCGACGAGCTCGCCGAGGCGCCCCTTGTCGAGATCCGGGCGGTCGTAGTGGCGCGGGAGAACGCCGCGCAGGCTCGGGTTGGAGCGCTCGATCGCGGCCATCGCCGCGTCGACCATCGCCCCGATCTGCGGCTGGCGGGCGTGGCCGGTGAGGGTCTTCCAGCGCGCGGCGATCGGCACCCAGAAGGTCGCGCCGGCCGGCGGATCCTCGCCCTCCGGCCCGCGCGCGGCCTCGAAGGCGTCGGAGATGT
>JAGQIT010000324.1 GCA_020431135.1 Myxococcales bacterium
ACGTCCACAACTTCGTCGCCGTCGCCCTGTGGTGGATCTGGTGCCCCCGCCGCGGCCGCCTCCACTGGATCCCGCTCGTCCTCCTGGTCGCCGCGACGCTCCTCCTCCTGAGCCCGCTGGCGCCGTCGATCGCCGCCGCCAGCGGCGGCCTCGCGTGGTTCGCCAGCGGCACGGGGCCGGACTACGAGCTCGCGCGCCTGGCCCCCGGGATCGCCCCCGAGCTCGGGATCCGCCTCGTCCTCCTCTTCTGCTTCGCGCAGTCGATCCACTACGGGATCTGGCTGCAGCTCCTCGCCGACGACGCCCGCGGCGAGGCGACGCCCGCGACCTTCCGGCGCAGCCTCGCGGAGCTCCGCGCGGTGATCGGCGACGCCGGGGTCGTCGTCGCCGGCCTCCTCGCCGTCGGCGTCGCCGTCTGGGCGGCCGTCGATCTCACGGCGGCCAACAACGGCTACTTCCGCATGGCCCGCTTCCACGGGCACCTCGAGATCATGGCCCTCACCCTCCTCCTCCTCGAGGGCCGGCGCCGCGCCCCCGCCGACGCGTCGCCCTGACGTCCGGCGCGCGACCTGTCGGCGGCTGCTACGATGCGGGCGATGGCGGCCGTCACCCGCTTCTTCCACCCGGTGCTCCGCGCCCGCGACCTCCGCGACCGCCCGGTTCAGGTCCGCCTCGACGGCGAGCGCTACGCCCTGTGGCGCGGCGCCGACGGCTCGCTCGGCGCGGTCGTCGATCGCTGCCCCCACCGCTTCGCGCCGCTCTCGGCCGGCGAGGTCCGCAGCGACGGCCGCCTCGCCTGCCCCTACCACGGCTGGCGCTTCGATCGCGACGGCCGCGGCCAGAGCCCGTCGCAGCCCGGCCTGAGCCGCTGCGACGTCCGCGCGATGCAGGCGGTCGAGCGCTACGGCGCGATCTGGATCGCCGACCGCGACGTCCCCCTCGACCGCCTGCCGAACATCGAGCGCCCGGGCTTTGAGCACGCCGGCGTCTTCGTCGAGCAATTCATGTGCCCGCTCCACGTCGCCCTCGACAACTTCTCCGAGGACGAGCACACGCCGTGGGTCCACACCCGCCTCGGCTGGCTCGAGCGCGACACGCCGATCCTCGACTTCGCGGCAGAGAACCACGACGACCGCACCGAGGTCCGCTACCGCGCGATCCAGCGGCCGTCGCAGCTCTCGCGCTTCTTCGGCATCCGCCCCGGCGATCACTTCCACAACGAGTGGGTGACCCGCTTCGATCCGGTGCGCTCGGAGTACCTGATCTCGTGGACCGACCCGAGCGGCGAGACGCAGCGCCCAGCCCAGCTCCTCGCGCCGATCTTCATGACCCCGCAGGACGCGCAGAGCACCCTCTTCGTCGTCTTCATGCTCGCCAAGCTCGACGCGCCCTACCTCCGTCGCCTGCGGCCGCTGGTCCACCGCGGGGCGACGGCGCTAATCCGCCGCGAGATCCGCGACGACGCGGTCTTCGTCCCCAACGTCGCCGACACGCCCTTCGCCATGAAGGGCATGCGCCTCGGCAGGTTCGACAAGCCGCTGATCCACAACCACCGGCTCCTCGAGCGCCTCTACTGGGGCGAGAGCTACGACGAGCACAGCGCCCGCCTGCGCGAGCGCGCCGCGGGCCCGAATCAGTAGACGCGGAGCAGTAGACGCGGAGCAGTAGACGCGGAGCAGTAGACGCGGATCAGTAGACGCAGCTCAGCGTCGCCTGCGTGCTCCCCGGGAGCGGCGGCTCGTCGTTGACCGTCCAGGTCATCTCGAAGAGCACCGGCTTGTCGCAGTGCTTGCACGCCGGGAGGCCGCCGGGGGTGTCCTCCTTCGCCGTCATGTAGAACTCGACCGCACCAGCGGCGGTCGGCCCGAAGGTCGCCGGCGCCAGGGTGATCGCGAAGGTCTCGGCGGCGCCGTCGGGATCGAAGGTGACCGAGACGTCGCTGACCTTGAGCGTCGCCGGGTCCATACCGGCGGCGTTGTCGGCCATCACCGTCCACTTCGCGTGCAGCGGGTCGTCGGCGATGATCGGCTGGCAGTTGGCGTAGATCATCGGGTCCTGCAGGCCGTACATCAGCGCCGAGCCGCCGCCCGTGGTGGCGTCGGTCGTCGACGAGCTGTCGCTGTCGCTCGCCGAGCTCGCCGTCGTGGTCGTGTCGCTGTCGTTGGTCGTGGTCGTGTCGCTGTCGCTGGTCGTCGACGAGCTGTCCGTCGTCGAGCCGCTCGATGACGACGACGAGTCCGACGACGAGCTCCCGGAGTCGCTCTCCGCGGAGGTCGACGAGGAGGACGAGGTCGACGAGGAGGACGAGGACGTCGAGCCGGTCGACGACGTCGAGCTCGCCGTCGCGGTCGCGCCGGTCCCTCCGTCATCGCCGGAGCACGCCGGGAGGCCGACGAGCGCGAGGGGGAGCAGCGAAGAGGCCGAGATCAGGGTCCGCATATCCTTGAGATAGCCGAGCGCAGCGGCGCCAGGCCCTGCAAAGATCGCGGGCGAGGCCCCGTCACCGGCGCACAACCTGTGATCTCTGTCAATTCACGCGGCGGCCGGGGGCTCGCCAAGCGCGGCGACTCTCGGCACCATGACGCGGTCATGGACATGCCCGTCTCGTCCCCGACCGAGAGCCCGAACGACGCGCTGATCTGCCGCGATCCCGCCACCGGCGAGGTCTACGGCGAGGCGCCGATCATGGATCAGGCGGCCGTCGACGCCGCCGTCGCCCGCGCCCGCAAGGCCCAGGTCGCCTGGGGTCAGACCTCCTTCGCCGAGCGCCGGGCCGTCCTCCGCGACCTCCTCGATCGGATCCTCGCCGACCAAGAGGCGATCAGCCGCGCCGCCTGCCGCGACTCCGGCAAGACGCCGGTCGACGCCGCGATGGGCGAGATCTTCCCGGTCTGCGAGAAGCTGCGCTACACGATCCGCTACGGCGAGCGCGACCTCAGCCCGTCGCCGCGGCGCTCCGGCTTCCTCCTCCACAAGTCGGCGCGCGTCGAGTACACGCCGCTCGGGGTCGTCGGCGTCATCGCCCCGTGGAACTTCCCCTTCCACAACCTGCTGTGCCCGCTGGTGCCGGCGCTCTTCGCCGGCAACGCCGTCGTCACCAAGGTCTCGGAGCTCGCGACCTGGTCGTCGCTCGGCTACCTCGAGCTCCTCCGCGACGTCCTCCGCGGCCGCGGCCACGACCCCGAGCTCGTCCAGGTCGTCACCGGCTACGGCGCCACCGGCCAGGCGCTGATCCGCTCCGGCGTCGAGAAGATCTTCTTCACCGGCTCGCCGGAGAACGGCCGCCGGGTGATGGCGACCGCCGCCGAGGGGCTCGTGCCCGTCGTGCTCGAGCTCGGCGGCAAGGACCCGATGATCATCTGCGACGACGCCGACCTCGACCAGGCCGCCGACGCGGCGATGCTCGGGGTCTTCACCGCCTGCGGCCAGATGTGCGTCGGCGCCGAGCGCCTCTACGTCTTCGACGCCGTCTACGACGACTTCGTCGCCAAGGTCCGCCGCCGCGTCGAGGCGCTGCGCCAGGGGCCGCCGCTGCGCGGCGAGTTCGACGTCGGCGCGATGACGATGCCGCGGCAGCTCGACATCATCCAGGGGCTCGTCGACGACGCCGTCGCCAAGGGCGCCCAGCTCCTCACAGGCGGCCGGCGCAACCCGGACCTGCCCCAAGGGACCTACTACGAGCCGACGGTCCTCGCCGAGGTCGACCACCGCATGCGGATCACCCAGGAGGAGCAGTTCGGCCCGGTGATGGTGCTGATCCGCGTCAGGGACGAGGCCGAGGCGGTGCGCCTGGCGAACGACTGCCCCTACGGCCTCGGCTCGAGCGTCTTCACCCGCGACCGCCAGCGCGCCGATCGCATCGCCGCGCAGATCGACGCCGGCATGACCGTCGTCAACGACTACGGCCTCGCCTACATGATGCAGGACCTCCCCTTCGGCGGCGTCAAGATCTCCGGCGTCGGCAAGATCAACGGCCGCGAGGGGCTGCGCGCGTGCTGCAACGCCAAGGCGGTCGTCCGCGACCGCCTGCCGATCCGCAAGGGGATCGCCCTCTACCCCGTCCGCGAGGCGACCGAGCCGCTCGTCAACGAGGCCATCCGCGCGATCTACAGCCGCGGCCCGATCGCCAAGGCGAAGGCGGCGTTCGGCGTCGCCCGAGCGCTCGTCGAGCTCGCCCGCGGCTGAGCGCCTGTCCGCGAGCGCGCGAAAGACTGACCGAAGGGGAAGGAACCGCGCGGGCGCTATCGCGCCGCGCGATCCTGTGCTCTCGACACCCGCAGACCGGGGTGGCAGCGTTGTGCCCCCTCGATGGCGCTGTGGACGATCCTCTTCTCCTACCCGGTGGTGGTCTTCACCGTCGGCATGGCCGTGGTGGTCGCCTACTGGCTCCTGGTCGTCCTCGGCGCCCTCGGGGTCGAGGTCCTCGACTTCGACATCGACGGCGTCGCCGACGGGGCCGTCGAGGCCGCAGCCGAGGGGGCTATCGAGGGCGCCGGTGAGGCCGCCGCAGAGGCGCTCGCCGACGGCGCGTCCGAGGCGATGACCGAGGCCGCCGGCGACCTCGCCCACGCCGCCTCCGCCGGCGGGGGCTTCCTCGCCTTCCTCGGCGTCGGCCGGATCCCCGTGACGATGGTGCTGACGCTCCTGATCATCTCGGGCTGGGCGATCTCCTACGCGCTCGTCCGCCTCCAGATCGTCCTCGAGCTCAGCCAGGGCCTCCTGCCCTCGACCTTCGCCCTCGGCCTCGCGATCGTCCTCGCGTCGATGGTCACCTCGCTGCTCGCGCGGCCGCTGACCCCCGTCTTCACGACGCACCGCGCGACCCGCCACAGCGACCTCGTCGGCCGCGTCGTCACCGTTCTCACCGGCCGCGTCGACCACAACTTCGGCCAGGCCGAGCTCATCGAGGGCGGCGCCGACCTGGTCCTCCAGGTCCGCTGCCCGCTGCCGAACGCCCTCGCCCGCGACGCGAAGGCGCTGCTCATCGCCTACGACCCCGAAGAGGGCGTCTTCCAGATCGAGGCCTACGACGAGCCCGCGCCCCCGGCCTGATCACACGCCCCCCGGCAGCTCCCCGCTCTCCCCGCTCTCCGCCCACGACAGGAGTCCACCGTGAACCCGGACGACGTCACCTTCATCCTCATCATCATCGCCGCCGCCGTCGTCTCGCTGCTCGTCGTCGGCCTGATGCTCAGCCGCTTCTACCGCAAGGTCGATCAGGGCAAGGCGCTGATCATCAACAAGATGGGCTCCGGCGAGCCGATCGTCACCTTCAAGGGCGGCTGGGTGCTGCCGGTGGTCCACCGCGCCGAGGTCATGGACATCTCGGTCAAGACCATCGAGATCGACCGCCGCGGCAAGGAGGGCCTGATCTGCGCCGATAACATCCGCGCCGACATCAAGGTCACGTTCTTCATCCGCGTCAACAAGACCGAGGAGGACGTGCTCAAGGTCGCGCAGTCGATCGGCTGCTCGCGCGCCTCCGACGAGCGCGTCCTCGAGAACATCTTCATCGCCAAGTTCTCCGAGGCGCTCAAGACCGTCGGCAAGCGCCTCGAGTTCGAGCAGCTCTACACCCAGCGCGAGCAGTTCCGCGACCAGATCATCGAGGTCATCGGCCGCAACCTCAACGGCTACTTCCTCGACGACGCGGCGATCGACTTCCTCGAGCAGACGCCGATCGACCGCCTCGATCCGAACAACATCCTCGACGCCCAGGGCATCCGCAAGATCACGCGGATCACCGCCGAGCAGAACGTCTCGACCAACGAGCTCCGGCAGAAGGAGCGCATGGAGATCGGCTCGCAGAACCTCGCCGCCGACGAGGCGGTCTTCCGCTTCGAGCAGCAGCGCGCCGAGGCCGAGGCGCGCAAGGCCAAGGAGATCGCGATCGCCGAGGCCCGCGAGCAGAACGAGGCGCTGCGCGTCTCCAACGAGGAGACGAAGAAGACCGCCGTCGTCCAGGCGAGCAACCAAGCCGAGGTCGGCAAGGCCGAGGAGGACCGCATGCGCATGGTCGCGATCGCCGAGAAGGCCCGCGAGCGCGAGATCGCCGTCGAGCACGAGCGCGTCGAGAAGGCGCGGTCGATGGAGGCGATCGCCCGCGAGCGCGCCGTCGAGCTCCAGCGCATCGAGAAGGAGAAGGCGCTGGAGATCGAGCGCAAGGCGATCGCCGACGTCGTCCGCGAGCGCGTCGCCGTCGACAAGACGGTCGCCGAGGAGGAGGAGCGGATCAAGGACCTCCGCGTCGTCGCCGAGGCCAAGCGCCTCAAGCAGTCGACGGTGATCGGCGCCGAGGCCGAGGCCGAGGAGGGCCTGATCAAGGAGATCAAGGCGGCGCAGGCGATGGAGGAGGTCGCGAAGTTCGAGGCGCGCAAGAAGCTCGTCGTCGCCGAGGCCGACCTCGAGGCCGCCGACAAGCAGGCGCAGGCGAAGGTCCGCCTCGCCGAGGGCGTCCAGGCCGAGGCCGCCGCCGCGGGCCTCGCCGAGGTCAAGGTCAAGGAGGCCGACGCGGTCGCCAGCGAGAAGCAGGGCATGGCCCGGATCCGCGTCGAGGAGGCCGAGGCCGCCGCGATCGAGAAGCGCGGCATGGCCGAGAACCAAGTCATGCGCGAGCGCTTCACCGTCGAGGCCGGCGGCGAGGAGCAGAAGGGGCTCGCGGTCGTCAAGATCCGCGAGGCCGAGGCCGCCGCGATCGCCAAGCAGGGCGAGGCCCAGGCGTCGGCGGTCCGCGAGAAGCTCGCCGCCGAGGCCAGCGGCATCGCCGAGAAGGCCAAGGCGATGAAGGAGCTCGACGGGGTCAGCCGCGAGCACGAGGAGTTCCGCATCCGCCTCGAGCAGGAGAAGGACATCCAGCTGGCGAAGATCGAGGCCCAGCGGCAGATGGCGCAGGTCCAGGCCGAGGTCCTCGCCAAGGCCTTCGAGGGCGCCCGCTTCAACATCGTCGGCGGCGACGGCTCGTTCTTCGAGCGCTTCGTCGGCGCGGTGTCGACCGGCGCGGCGATCGACGCGACGATCGACAACTCCGAGGCGCTCAAGACGACGCTCGGCGACTACCTCAGCGGCGACAAGGACCTCGCCGCCGACCTCAAGGAGGTGCTCACGCGGCCGTCGGTGTCGAGCGACGACCTCCAGAAGCTCAGCGTCACCGCCCTCCTCGCCAAGATGATGATCGACGCCAAGGGCGACGAGCGCGACAAGATCCGTCACCTCGTCGAGACCGCCAAGGAGCTCGGCCTCGGCTAGTCGCGGAGCGCGTTGATGGCGGACGACGCGAGCAAGGTCGCCGGCGACGCCGCGGCCGCGGAGGGCCAAGCGGAGGGCCAGGAGGAGTCGCTCGAGAGCGGCTCCTACGAGGTCATCCGCGCCCGCCTCGTCGCCCAGGGGCGCGCCCTCAAGGACAAGGCGACGGCGCTCAACGAGCGCCGCAAGGAGACCTTCGGCGGCACCGAGCTGACGGTCGTCGGCAACGAGCGGGTGCGGACGATCCACAACTGCCTGCCGGTCGACATCGCCCAGGTCGGCGGCCTCCTGCTCATGGGCTACAACGTCTTCTTCGGCCTCAAGAAGGAGCCGGCCGTCGAGGACGTGTTCTCGCTCCAGCGCTACGCGAGCGCGGGCGAGGGCCCCGGCAAGGACGCGACCAGGCCCGAGGGCCAGGCGGCGTTCACCGAGGTCGAGCCCTCCGCGATCCCTGGCCTCCTAGACAGCCCGGAGTTCATCAAGGACTTCACCGACCTCTACCGCTACTACCGCGGCACCCGGCTGCTCCGCCTCAAGACCACCGACACCAAGCTCCTCGCCGTCTTCCAGATCGGCGAGGGCGCCGGCGACGTCAAGGTCTTCCACTGGAACGCGCTGCCCGGCGGCGGCTACCGCTACGTCGACAGCCGCGGCGAGCGCGAGTACACGATGCCGTCGGCGTACGACTTCGAGTGGGTCGAGACGACGCGCGACGATCAGGTCTCCGGCGAGCACCCGCACTTCTCGATCCTCGACGAGGTCTTCGTCGAGACGATCGGCGGCGACCTGACGATCAAGATCGAGGACAACACCGCCGACGGCCTCGGCATCTACCGCGAGCCGGTCGACGACGCCAACCAGGCGCTCGACGACGCCAGGATCGCCTACGCCAGGCTCGGCTCGCTGATCCTCCTGCGGATCCTCCCCTACCGCGAGACCGCCTGGCGCCACTTCGTCTTCAACTGCCGGACCCACGAGGTCGCGCGCATCGACGCCCTCGGCCTCGCCTGCGTGTCGCTCCCCGAGGACCACGGCGTCGTCTTCCCCGGCGGCTACTACCTCCAGAGCGGCGAGAGCAAGCGCTTCGGCGGCGAGATCCACGGCCTCGAGTTCGAGCGCCGGCTCGACGCGCCGAACGGCGAGGACGTGCTCTACGTCTTCCACCGCCGCGACGAGGGCCGCTACGTCCTCCTCCCCTACAACCTCATCCGCAAGGAGCTGCAGAACCCGATCGTCTGCCACGGGTACTCGATCTTCCGCGACGGATCGATGGTCGTGTTCCGCCTCGTCGGCGAGGAGGCGACGGCGATCCACCCGATGCAGGTGTGGCAGACGCCCTTCTGCTCGGTCGAGCACGCCGCCGCCGCGCCGACCGACGACTCCTACCTCGCCAAGGTCGGCAACGCCGAGCTCGTCCGCGGGATCTCGGAGATCTACTCGGTCGTCCGCCTGGTCGACAACCAGAGCCCGCAGCGCCTGACCTACGAGGACATGATCGCCGCGGCGACGCGCCTCCTCGACAACTACTACTGGCTCGGCCACGCGGAGGTCGGCGACCTCGCGTCGACGGTCGCGGCGATCCGCGACACCGGCGAGCTGATCATCGACGAGTTCGAGAAGGTCCAGGCGATCCGCAAGCGCGCGCGCGAGGCGGTCGCCGAGGCCGAGGCCGAGCAGCGCGCGCTGATCCGCCGCCTGCGCCCCGACGACTGGAGGGCGGTCGACGCCTTCATGGACGCGCTGACGTCGCTGCGCAGCCGCCGGGGCGCCGTGATCACCCTCCGCGACCTGCGGGCCGTCGACCTCGCGGCGCTCGATCGCCTCGAGGCCGAGCTCGTCGAGCAGTTCGACCGGATCTCGCAGGCGACGATCGACTTCCTCGGCACCGGCGAGGCCCTGAAGCCGATCCTCGGCGAGCTCGACGCGGTCCTCGACAAGGTGCAGGCGATCGACAACGCCGCGCACCTCGGACCGCACGCCGAGGAGATCAAGCGGATCGGCGACGGCCTGACCGTCCTCGCCGAGGTCGTCTCGGGGCTGCAGTCCGGCGACGCCGTCGCGCGGACGCAGATCCTCGAGGGCATCTCCGAGGTCATGGCCCACCACGGCCGCGTCCGCGCGACCTACGAGAGCCACCGCCGCGGCCTCCTCAGCCGCGAGGGCCGGGCCGAGTTCGCGGCCCAGTTCAAGCTCTTCAGCCAGACGGTCGCGTCGGCGCTGGCGCTCTGCGACACGCCCGAGCGCTGCGACGAGCAGCTCACCAACGTCCTCGTCCAGCTCGAGGAGCTCGAGGGGCGTTTCTCGGAGTTCGACGAGTTCCTCGCCGACCTCGCCGCCAAGCGCGAGGAGGTCAGCGACGCCTTCGGGGCGCGCAAGCAGACGCTCCTCGACGAGCGCCAGGCCCGGGTCCAGAACCTGATCGCCGCCGCCGATCGGATCATGGCCGGGATCCACCGGCGCGCCCAGGGCTTCAAGGGCGCCGACGAGCTCAACGCCTACTTCGCCGCTGACCCGATGGTCCTCAAGGTCCGCGAGCTCGTCGACCGGATCGCCGACCTCGGCGGCAGCGTCAAGGCCGACGAGATCGCCGGCCAGGTGAAGTCGGCGCGCCAGGACGCCCTGAGGGCGCTGCGCGACCGCCAGGACCTCTACGAGGACGGAGCCCGGCTGATCAAGCTCGGCCGCCACCGCTTCTCGGTCAACACCCAGGTCCTCGATCTCACGCTCGTGCCGCGCGGCGAAAAGATGGCGCTGCACATCGGCGGCACCGACTTCACGGAGATCCTCGAGGACCCGGAGCTCGAGGCGACGCGGCCCTACTGGCAGCAGCGCGTCGTCAGCGAGTCCGCGGCGGTCTACCGCGGCGAGTACCTGGCGGCCGCGCTCCTCGGCGCCGCCGAGCGCGGCGAGAACGGGCTCAGCCTGCAGGCGCTCCACGACGCCGAGCGCTCCGACGAGGGCCTCCTCGGGACCGTCCGCCGCTTCGCCGCCGACCGCTACGACGAGGGCTACGACCGCG
>JAGQIT010000325.1 GCA_020431135.1 Myxococcales bacterium
GAGCTCGCGGTGGAAGTCGATCAGCGGGATCTGCTCGGCCTGGGCGACGGCGCGGATGATCGCGTTGTAGATCGGCACCTCGGCGTCGGCCTCGGGATCGTCGTCGCGCGGCTGGATCGTCGTCAGCAGCGGCACCACCCCCTGCGTCGTCATCGTCTCGACGAGGGTGAGCATCGCCGCGCCGAAGTTGTGGGCGCTGCCGAGCTGGATGTCGTTGGTCCCGTACATGACCACGGCGAAGCGCGGGTCGGCGGCGTCGATCTCGAGCTGGAGCGGCGATGGATCGCCGCTGATCGCCGTGATCGTGCTCCAGCCCTTGACCGCGCACAGGCTCGCGCGATCGAAGGAGGTCGTCTGGTCGACCTCGGCGCGGAAGGTGTCGATCGTCTCCCAGAGGTGGTCGCGGCCGCCGAGGTCGATCTTGGCGTCGTCGGCGAAGCAGTACATGAAGTTGACGCTCTCGGTCGACGACGCGCCGATCTTCGAGAACACGTCGTCGCGGCGCGGGGCCGCCTCGGCGATCGCGGCGATCGACGCGGCGACGTAGGGGGTGATCGGCGAGTGCGTGCGGTCGCTGGGGTAGAACTCGGGGGCGAAGACCTCCACGCCGCCGGTCGTCCCCGTGGTCGCGTCGCCAGTGGTGGTCGAAGTCGCCGAGCCGGTGGTGGTCGAGGTCGCCGAGCCGGTGGTCGAGGTCGCCGAGCCGGTGGTGCCGTCGCTGTCGCCGGTCGTGCCGCTCGAGTCGTCCGCGACCGAGGTCGCCCCCGCGCTCTCGGTGCCGCCGAGGTCGCCGTCCCCGTCGAAGCACGCGACCGTCGACGTGGCGATTGCGACCGCGAGGGGGAGGGCAGCGAGGGGAGGGCGCGACATCGAACGGATCGTAGGGCGCGAGCGCGCGCCTTTCCAGGGAGTTGTGCCGGCAAAAGACCGCAGAGGGCTACTAGCGGGCGCAGAGGGCGTAGAGGGCGGCCTCTTGGCGGAGCGAGGGTGGCATACTCGGCGGATGCCTCAACGGCGCAGCTCCCACCTCAGGGCGTCCCTCACGGCGCTCGCACTCCCCCTCGCGCTCAGCCAATGGAGCGCCTGCAATTGCAACAAGGACAAGGGCTCCGACGACCCGGAGCTCCAGGCGATCGAGGAGCGCATGCCGGGGCCGAAGTTCGCGGCGATCGACGCGCCCGACGGCTTCCTCGACGGCGGCATGGGCTACGCGGCGTTCCGCCCGGGGCCGCTGCAGAAGCTCATCCAGTCGTTCCCGCTGCCGCCCGACGCCGCCGAGGAGCTCGCCAAGGCGAGCCGCGAGCTCGGCGTCGATCTGCGGACAGGGGACGTCCTCAGCCACTTCGGCATCGATCCGGACGGCGTCGTGTCGATGACCCTCGGGCGGCCGATCCTCGGCGACGGCGAGGCGCTGCTCGACGAGCTCGCCAACATCCCGCCGCCCAAGCCCGACGCCTTCCCGGCCGCCGGTGACGCCGGCAACATGAGCCCGCAGCTCGCCAGCAAGGTCGGCGCCATCGGCTTCCACTTCCGGATCCATGTGCCGATCACGACGAGCGAGCGCCTCGCCCAGGAGCTCGCCCGGATCCCGCCGAAGGGCCGGTCCGAGACGCCGCTGTGCCAGGAGCTCCAGCCGCACGCGCTGTGCGCTGGCGACGAGGAGGTGCTCCTCCTCGCCCGCGCACTCGACAAGGCGATGGTCGTCGACGTCCTGATCTTCCCGGCGCGGACGGGCGCCCTCGAGGACGCCGAGCGCCGGCCGGCGATCGACGCGGCGCTGAAGATGACCAAGGGCAAGGCGCCGGTGCAGCTGCGCGGCGACGCGGCGGCCTTCGTCGACGCCTCGGTGCTCCGCGATCTGGCGACCGTCGTCGTCGTCAGCGACGTCGCCAGCGCCGCCCGCTGGAGCGACGACGTCGCCGGCCTCGTCGAGCGCAAGCGCAAGTCCCTGAAGGCGGTCGATCGCCTGCGCGAGACCCGGAGGCTCCTCCGCGGCGTCCGCTACGAGCTCGCGATCAGCGACGAGGCGATCCGCACGACCTACTCCTGGGAGCCGACCGACGACGAGGCGGCCGCGACCCTCGACAAGCTCCTCACCCACCAGGGCCTCGCGCTGCCGTCGCCGACGATCGACGGCCTGTGCTCGAACAGCCTGATGTGCTTCCGCGCCGGCGGCCTGCCGTCGCTGCCGGCGCTCGGCGAGCTCGCCACCGGGGTCTACGCCGGGCCGCCGCAGGAGTTCGGCGATCTCATGCGCGACGCCGACGAGCTCGGCGCCTTCGTCCTCCTCCTCGAGACCTGGCCCAACGCCCTCGGCGCCTCCGATCGCTGGGCCCGCGAGGAGATCCGCGGGCCCGAGGCCGCGATCGCCAACCAAGTGATGAACTCGCTCAAGAACTTCGCCGGCGCCGGCGCGTCGCTGCGCAGCGTGACGATGCCGAAGGGGATGGGGGTCCCGGCGGTCGACTTCGCCGCCTACGGCCGCGTCACCGGCACCGAGCTCGGCATCGTCCGCGGCGCCCTCGCCCTCGCCCAGCAGCGCATGAACCCGATCACCGTCGACGGCGTCGACGGCAAGGTCGAGTCGCTGACGCTCCCCGAGGACGTCCCGGCGGCGCTCTACCTGGTCACCGAGGCCAAGACCCGCAAGGTCGAGGATCGCGAGGTCGAGGTCGGCTGGATGGTCGCGGCCGACGGCGTCGATCGCCTCACCTGGCTCCTGGGCCTCGGGCGCGACGAGGCGGTCGAGCCGGCCGCTTACTTTGAGATCCCCGATCTCATGCGCCTCCTCGGCACCTTCCCGGAGGCGGAGCGCGAGCTCGGGAGCTTCCGCGCCTACCTCACCGGGCGCTCGGTGCGGATCTCCTTCGACGTGATCGACGGCAGCCCGCGCTTCGACGCCTTCTTCGGGCGCACGGCCCCGCCGGCCGCGGCCGACGCCGAGAAGGAGAAGAAGGGGGAGTAGACCGGGCTGACCTCGCGGCAGCGTCGCGGGCCGCTTCTCAACGCGCGCCCCGGGTTGCTATCCTCCGCCCGGCAGCGCGCCTATGGGCTCCTACCCGATCACCGCCTACTCCGCGAGCAACGCCCTCGGGAACACGACGACCGAGGTCGTCGCGGCGCTCGACAGCGGTCGCTCGGGGCTGCGGCCGATCCCCGCGGAGTTCGGGATTGCCGGCACCTGCGGGATCGTCCCGGGGCCGCTGCCGGCGCTGCCCTCGGCGCTCGGCGACTACGACAGCCGCCTCACGCGGATCGCCCAGCTCGCCCTCGACGACCTCAGCCGCCCGCTCGAGGCGGCGCGCAAGCGCTGGGGCGCCGATCGGATCGGCCTGCTCCTCGGGACGAGCACCGGCGGCATCTACGAGAGCGAGCGCGCCTACCGTCACCACCTGGCGCACGGGACGCTCCCCGCGGGTTACTCCCTCGAGCGCCAACACTCCCTCCACGCCGGGCTCCACGTCGTCCGCATGCTCGCGGATCTCCGCGGCCCGTCCTACGTCGTCTCGACCGCCTGCTCGTCGAGCGCCCGGGTCTGCGCCGGGGCGATGCGCCTCCTCGACGCCGCCGTCTGCGACGCGGTGCTCGTAGGCGGCGTCGACAGCCTGTGCCAGCTCACCCTCAAGGGCTTCGCCGGCCTCGAGGTGCTGTCGCCGGCGCCGTGCCGCCCCTTCTCGAGCCTGCGCGAGGGGATCAACATCGGCGAGGGCGCCGCCTACCTGCTCATCGAGCGCCTCGGCGACGGCCCTGCGCGCCTCCTCGGCGTCGGCGAGAGCGGCGACGCCTACCACATGACGAGCCCGCACCCCGAGGGCCTCGGCGCCCTCCTGGCGATGCAGCGGGCGATCTCCGCCGGCGGCCTCGATCCTTCGGAGATCGATCACATCAACGTCCACGGCACCGGGACCAAGCAAAACGACGAGGTCGAGGGCAAGGCGATCCGCGAGCTCCTCGGCCCCGAGGTCGCCGTCCTGGCGACGAAGGGCTACTGCGGGCACCTCCTCGGCGCCGCCGGGGCGACGGAGCTCGCCTTCACGGTCGCGGCGATCGAGGGCGGCTTCCTGCCGGCGAGCGTCGGCGCCGACCCGGTCGACGCGTCGATCGGCGTCGCCGTCAACGTCGCCCGCCGCGACTTCACGACCCGCTACGCCCTGTCGAATTCCTTCGCCTTCGGCGGCTCCAACGTCAGCGTGCTCCTCGGAGGCCCGGCATGAGCGCGCTCCTCCCCGAGCTCGGGATCACCGGCGTCGGTCTGTGGGCGCCTGGCTTCAGCGATCCGGCGCGGGTCCTCGCCGGCGACGCCGACGCGGCGATCCGGTCGCCGAAGGCCGAGCTCCTGCCCGCGCGCCTGCGCCGGCGCTGCTCGCTGCTGACGCGGATCACGGCCGAGGTCGTCAAGCGCGCGGCGGCGCCCGCAGGCGTCGACCTCGGCGCGGCGACGGTGATCCTCGCCTCGGTCTACGGCGAGATCCTGACCACCGGGCAGCTCCTCCAGGCGCTCGCGGAGGAGCCCGCGAGCCCGCTGTCGCCGACGCGCTTCCACAACAGCGTCCACAACACGGCGATCGGCTACCTGTCGATCGCGACCAAGAACCACGGCGGCAGCACGGCGATCAGCGCCGGCCCGGCGACCCTGGCGATGGCCCTCCTCGAGGCGGCGACGACGGTCGCGGCGGGGGAGGGGCCCGCGGTCGTCGCGATCGCCGAGGAGCCGCTGCCGCCGGTGCTCGCCGAGAGCGGCGGCGACTTCGACGCCCTCGCCGTCGCCCTGATCGTCGAAGTCTGGCGCGGCCAGGGGATCCACGCCCGCCTCAGCCGCAAGGAGCCGAGCGCCTGCGACGCGCTGCCGAGCCTGCCGGCGAAGCTCGCGGCAAATCCGTGCGCGCGGGCCTTTGCCGCGGCGGCCGCGATCGGCGGCGGCCGAGGCCGGCAATTCGCCCTCGAGCCGACGCCGGTGAGCGGCCGCGCCTGGGTCCTCGAGATCCTGGACGAAGGGGCCGCAAAGGCGCGATGAGCACCGGCGAAGCCCGCCCGGAGGTCGATCTCTCGGCCTTGCCGTCGATCGTCGAGATGCTGCCCCACCGGCCGCCGATGGTCCTCATCGACGCCGTCACGGCCTTCGACTTCGACACGATCACCTGCACCCGGCGGATCCGCGCGGACGAGCCCTACGTCGACGACGGCAAGGTGCCGGCGGCCGTGGCCATCGAGTACATCGCCCAGACGGTGGCGACCCAGCGCGGCCTCGACGGCCTCCTCCGCGGCCTGCCGGTGAGCCGCGGCGTTCTCGCCGCCTGCCGCTCCCTTGACCTCCACGTCGCCGACTTCGCGGTCGGCGATGAGCTGACGATCCGCGCCGAGAACCTCGGTCAGATGGCCCACATCGCCAGCTTCCGCGGGATCGTCGAGCGCGGCGGCGAGGTCGTCGCCGAGGGGATCATCCAGGTCGCCGAGATCCAAGGCGACCTCGGACCCGGCGAGCCGCCGGGCTGAGCGCAGGAGACGAGCAATGGCGAAGACCAAGGAGTACACGCCGCCGCGGGCGCTGATCACCGGCGCCAGCCGAGGCATCGGCGCGGCGGTGGCCGAGGCGTTGGCCGCCGACGGCCACCCGGTGATCCTCAATTTCCGCAGTCGGCGTGACGACGCCGAGGCGGTGGCCGAGCGCATCCGCGCCGGCGGCGGCGAGGCGACCCTCAGCCAGTTCGACGTCGGCGACGCGGCCGAGACCGCCGCCGCCATCGCCGCGCTCCTCGAGGATCCGCGGCCGATCGGCGTCGTCGTCAACAACGCGGGGATCGCCCGCGACGCGCCCTTCCCGACGCTCTCCGCCGACGACTGGCACGCCGTCCTCCGGACCACCCTCGACGGCTTCTTCCACGTCACCCAGCCGCTGGTGATGAAGATGGTCCGCGCGCGCTTCGGCCGGATCATCAACATGAGCTCGGTGTCGGCGATCGCCGGCAACCGCGGTCAGGTCGTCTACGCGGCCGCCAAGGCTGGGATCATCGGCGCGACCCGGTCGCTG
The DNA here is from genome assembly GCA_020431135.1 of Myxococcales bacterium. Classification (GTDB taxonomy): domain Bacteria; phylum Myxococcota_A; class Polyangia; order Nannocystales; family Nannocystaceae; genus JADJRG01. The sequence goes on from JAGQIT010000325.1 coordinate 6,029, forward strand.
GCCAAGGAGCTCGGGCGCCGCGGGATCACGGTCAACGCCGTCGCGCCGGGTCTCATCGAGACCGAGATGCTCGAGGGCCTGCCGCTCGATCGCGTGCTCCCCGGGATCCCCGCCAACCGCCTGGGGACCCCGCAGGAGGTCGCCGACCTCGTCGCCTTCCTGGCGAGCCCGCGCGCTAGCTACATCACGGGGCAGGTCATCGGCATCAACGGCGGGATGATCTAGAATTCTCGCCGGATGTCGCACTCGCCGCTCCATGACGTCGTGATCGTCGGCGCTGGGCCGGCGGGCTCGACCGCGGCCAACCTCCTCGCCGCGGCCGGCCGCGACGTCGTCATCGTCGAGCGCGAGGTCTTCCCCCGCTTTCACGTCGGCGAGTCGCTCCTCCCCTGCGAGGCGCCGCTCTTCGAGCGCCTCGGCGTCACCCCGGACGGCGCCCTCTTCCAGTACAAGGACGGCGCCGAGTTCATCGACGAGCGCACCGGCGATCACGTCGTCTACTCCTTTAGCGGCGCCCTCGACGGGACGCCGCGCCACGCCTGGCACGTCGAGCGCGGGCCCTTCGACAAGCTCCTCGCCGACGCGGCCGCCGAGCGCGGGGCGACGATCCGCTACGGCCGCGCGGTCGACCGCGTCGAGATCCGCGAGAACGAGGTCACGGTCGGCGTCGGCGACGCGCACCTGCGGGCGCGCTACCTCATCGACGCGAGCGGCCAGGACGCGCTCCTCGCCCGGCAATGGCGGGCCGTCGAGCCCCTCAAGGACCTCGGGCGCGCCGCGGTCTTCGCCCACTTCGAGGGCCTCGCGCCCGCCGTCCAGGCCGAGCTCGGCGCCCAAGGCTACGTCAAGATCTTCATGATCGAGGACGGCTGGATCTGGGCGATCCCGCTGGTCGGCGGCCGCCTCAGCGTCGGCGTCGTCAAGTGGCGCGGGAAGATCGACGAGGCCCTGCACGACCGCGAGGTCGCCGCGTCGCCGCTCCTCCAGCGCCTCACCGCCGGCGCGACCCGCAGGCCGCTGCGGATCCTCGGCAACTTCTCCTTCCGCAACACCCGCTCGCGCGGCCGCCGCTACGTCTGCGTCGGCGACTCGGCGTGCTTCCTCGATCCGGTCTTCTCCTCGGGGATCACCCTGGCGATGCTCGGCGCGGAGCGGGTCGCCGACACCCTCACCGCGGCGCTCGAGGCCGGCGACGAGGGGCGCGAGGACCTCATGGAGCCCTACGCGGCGCGGATGCGCGGGGCCTACGACATCTTCGAGCAGCTGATCCGCCGCTTCTACCACTCGCGGATGATCCACAACCTCTTCTTCGCGGAAGAGCCCGATCCGGAGCTGCGCCGCGGGCTGATCTCGGTGCTCGCCGGCGACGTCTGGCGCGACGACAACGCGTTTCAGGATCTCCTGGTGGCGTCGAAGCGACGCCGGCGTCCGCAGGTCGCAGGGTAGGGCGCGGAGCCGGCGTGGTCTCGAGGCCACGACGACGTCCGCGGCGCCTCTGCAAACGCGAGCGTTCCTCCGACGTCAAACGGACGCCATGCACACAAACGACGCGGTGAAGACCTGCGCCGCTGGGGCCTGTGACCCACGATCCTCTCGGGGCGCCGCGGGAGGTCGGCAGCCGGCACCATCCAGGCGACCGGCGGCCCCGCTGCGAACCCCGGCCGAGGCCCGCTGCGGGCGCCCGGCACTTGCCGGGAAAGTTGAATTTTCGCCGCAAAGGCGCTTATCTGGGCACCTATCTCCGTTCGTGAAGGACCTCTCCATGCCCATGAACTCGCGTCTGCCCCTCCTCCTCGCCTCCGCCGCCCTCGCCTCCCTCAGCCTCGGGGGCTGCCTCAGCGCCGGACCCGTCCCCGAGGGGAACGAGTCCGAGACGAGCAGCGACTCCGACACCACCACGAGCGGCGAGACGACGACCACCACCGACGGCACGTCGACGACCATGACCTCGACGTCGACGACCATGACCACCTCGGCGGGGGTCTGCGGCGACGGCAACGTCGACGCCGGCGAGGAGTGTGACGACGGCGCGGGCAACAGCGACGACGCCGCCTGCACCTCGAGCTGCATGAACAACGTCTGCGGCGACGGCCTCGTCCTCGGCGGCGTCGAGGAGTGCGACGACGGCAACGAGGTGAACACCGACAACTGCACCGCCGAGTGCAAGGACAACGTCTGCGGCGACGGGATCCTCAACGAGGGCGTCGAGATCTGCGACGACGGGGTCAACGACGGCTCCTACGGCGGCTGCATGGCGAACTGCGCCCAGCTCGGCCCCTACTGCGGCGACACCTTCGTCGACGCCGACAACGAGGAGTGCGACGACCCCGACTTCCACAGCGGCTGCCTCCCCGAGCAGTGCGTGATGGCGACGAGCTGCCTCGAGATCAAGAACGCGGTCGCCGAGGCCGACACCGGCATCTACACCATCGCCCCGGCCAAGGAGGGCGTCGCGCCGCTCCAGGTCTGGTGCGACATGGAGGCCGACGGCGGCGGCTACACGATGGTCAAGGTCAACCACTACCCGGGCAGGAACGCCGCCGAGGCCGAGGCCGTCTGTGACAAGTACGGGATGACCCTCTTCGTCCCACGGACCGAAGCGCATCTCGTCGGAGCCTTCAACTTCGCGGTCAACGAGAACCTCGCCCCGCTCGAGTTCCAGGACGTGACTGCGATCGACGAGTTCCTCTTGATCATGGGCATCTACCCAAAGGTCACGGGCGAGACCTGCCCAGGCGCAGCGCTCAACAGCGTCGACTGCGAGGCCTTCGAGGCCAACGACGGCGGGCCCTTCTGGGCCTCCAACGCGCCCTTCGAAGGCCAGCCCTCCACGAGCAACTGCGAGGGGTGCTCCGGCCTCTATGGCTTCGACGAGAACGGGGCCGTCAACTACATGACCTTCTACGCGATCAAGGGCGGCGGCGAGTCCGAGACCTTCATGTGTCACATCGGCGACAAGCAGTAGGCGCTGTGGCCTCGAGGCCACAGTGACCCGCCGCAACCTCTATCGGGCGAATCGATCCCCGAATCTTGTAATTTCATCGACGCGCGGGGTACACACCCAGCCCGCACCTCTTGTCTTTCCTCGAGTTGCAATGACCATGACCACCAAGATCCTGCCCCTCTCCCTCCTGGTTGCCGCTCCGCTGTTCCTCGCCGCCTGCCCGGCGCCGCCGATCGGCGGCACCGACTCGGCCACGGACACCGACACGGACACGGATACGTCGACGACGACCTCTGGGACGACGACGCTGTCGACGACGACCACCTCGCCGGGGACCTCGTCGACGACGACCAGCGCGTCGGAGTCCGACAGCGACACCGACCCGACGACGACGACCACCACCGGTGAGCCCGACCCGGTCTGCGGCGACAACAACGTCGACGACGGTGAGGAGTGCGACGACGGCAACACCGAGGACGGCGACGGCTGCACCGCGGAGTGCAAGAACAACGTCTGCGGCGACGGCATCGTCCACCAGGGCGTCGAGGTCTGCGACGACGGCACCAACGACGGCTCCTACGGCGGCTGCGTGGACGACTGCTCGGCCCTCGGCCCGCACTGCGGCGACGGCGAGCTCCAGGCCGACGATGGCGAGATCTGCGACACCGACGACGAGTTCGCCGGCTGCCTCAGCGACTGCACCCAGGCCACGAGCTGCAACACCATCAAGACCGACAACGACGCCGCGGCGACAGGGGTCTACACGATCAGCCCCGAGGGCTTCGGCGAGCTCCTCCCGGTCTACTGCGACATGGACGCGGACGGCGGCGGCTACACCTTCCTCAAGGTCTCGCAGAGCAAGGGCCAGAACGCCGCCGCGGCCGAGGCCGTCTGCGCTGGCTATGGGATGACCCTCCTCGTCACGCGCTCGCCCGAGCACATCGCTGGCGCATGGACCGCGGCCACGACTGAGAACGTCGCGCCGGTCGGCAACGGCGGCGCAGCGACCGGCCCCGAGTACCTGTCGATCCTCGGCATCTACCCGGTCACTCCGGGCGAGAGCTGCGTCGGCATGGCGCTGAACAGCAACGACTGCCCGGAGTGGGCCGCCAACGACGAGCAGGCCTACTTCGTCAGCAGCGATCCGGTCCCCGGCCAACCCGGCACCGACAACTGCTCGGGCTGCTCGATGCTCTACAACTGGGTGGATGGCGCCCTCGACGGCTACACGGCCTTCGCGCTGAAGGGTGGCGGCGACTCGCAGGAGTACTTCTGCCACGTCGGCGACAAGCTCCCCTGATCTAGCGCACACGCGCACGTCGAAAGCCTCGCGGTCACGGCCGCGGGGCTTTCGCCTTGGTTGGCGCGGCCGGTGAGGCCGCGATGTAGAGTACGGACAGGAAAAGAACCGGAGAGCGCGATGAGCCAGGCCGAACCAAGCGAGCTCTTTCGTCGCCAGCGCGACCATCTCTTCTTCACCTGGAGCGTCCAGTCTCAGGTCGGCCCGCTCGAGATCGTCGACGCCGCCGGGCCGCGCTTCGCCACCCGCGATCACGGCTGGCTCTGGGACCTCGAGAGCCAGGTCTACAACGTCAGCGCCGGGCACCGGCACCCGCACATCCAGCGGCGGATGATCGCCCAGATCGAGGCGCTGCCGGCCGCGGCCCCGAACGCGGTCCTGCCGATCCGCGCCGAGCTCGGCGTCCTCCTGCGCCGGCACACCGGGCTGCACCGCGCCTTCCTGACGACCGGCGGCTCCGAGGCCAACGAGAACGCCGTGAAGATGGCTCGCCTCTACACGGGGCGCTCCAAGGTGATCACGCGGCGGTCCTCGTATCACGGCGCGACGCTAGCGATCCTCGGGATCGCCGGTGACGATCGCAAGGCGCCGTTCGCCAAGGACCTCGCGCCGGCCCTCCACATCGACGATCCCTATCCGGTCCCCGAGGCGGCGGCGGGCGATCCCTCAGCCTGGGTGGCCTCGCTCGAGGCGGTTCTCGAGCGCGAGGGGCCCGAGACCGTAGCGGCGATCCTCCTCGAGGGCTTCACCGGCGCCAACGGCATGCAGGTGCCGCCTCCCGACTTCTGGCCGCGGGTCCGCGAGCTCTGCGACGCCCACGGGATCCTCCTGATCGACGACGAGATCTTCTCGGGCTTCGGCCGCACGGGGCGGTGGTTCGCCGTCGATCGCTGGGGTGTCCGTCCGGACATCATGACCATCGGCAAGGCGCTGACCTCCGGCTACGCGCCGCTCGCCGGCGTCTGCGTCTCGCAGCCGATCGCCGCGCACTTCGACGATCACAAGCTCTGGTGCGGGCTCACGACCTACGCCCACCCGGTCTCCTGCGCCGCCGCGGTCGGGGCGATCGAGGTCTACGCCGACGAGGACCTCCCGGGCAACGCGGAGCGGGTCGGCGCGGTCTTCGGCGAGCACCTCGAGGGGCTGCGCCGCCGCCCGGCGCTGGCGGGGATGATCCGCGACCACCGCGGCTTCGGCCTCATGCGCCTCCTCGAGCTCGATCGTCCGACCACGGGCCTCGCCGCGCTCGGCCTCCAGCGCGGGCTCTACATCCCGACGAAGGCGGAGAAGGTGCTGCTGTGCCCGCCGCTGTGCCTGACGGCGGAAGAGGCAGGAGAGGTCGCCGCGCGCCTCGGCGACACGCTCGTTGCCTTCGCGCGGGCCTAGGAGGGTCAGCGTCTCACGAGCTGACGCCGCCGGCCGCGTCCATCGGGGCGCTGCGCGGCGGCGTCACCTGTCGGTCAGGTCTGTCGCTACTCCTGCTCGACGACGCGGGCGTCGATGCAGTCCTCGACCGCGCCGTTGATCACGACGTCGATGCAGGTCTCGCCGATGCCGGCGCCGATGAGAACGAAGGACCAGGCCTCGGGCCCCGGCTCGACGTCCATGACCGTGCGGTCCTGCGAGGTCATCTCGACGGTGTCGGTCTCGATGTAGTCGTTGCGGTTCGCGCTCACCGGCTTGACGTTGATCAGCACGGCCGTGCCGATCTGGATCTGGAAGTCCGTCGAGTGGATGCTCGCGGCCGCCGGCGGCGTCGTCCCGAGCTCGACCTCGAGGGAGCCGTAGTCGGGCTGACAGGCCGTCGTCGCGGCGAGGAGGCCGAGGCCGAGGACGAGCGCCGAGGTGCGGGGGATCCGTGTCGTGTGCATCGCTCAGCCCCCCGTCGTCGTGTCGCCGGTCGTGTCGCCGGTCGTGTCGCCGGTCGTGCTCGTGTCACCGGTCGTGTCGCCGGTCGTGCTCGTGTCGCCGGTCGTGCTCGTGTCGGTGTCCGTATCCGTCGTCCCGTCGCTGTCGCTAGCGCTGCCCGACGTCATGCTCGGCGTCACCTTCACCATCACCGACTGGGTGACCTGGCCGACCTTCACGGTGAACTCTGTCGTGCCCTCCGCGACGCCCTGAACGACGACGAGGTCGTCCGTGCCGGCGCCGCTGAGCTTGGCCACCGACGTGTCCGCAGAGGTCCACCAGTAGTCGAGCGAGCCGCCGAGGAGCTGGTCCTGCGCGCTCTGCGGGGAGGCCGTCAGCTTGATCGTCCGCCCGGCCTCGACCTCGACCTGCGGCCCGACCTCGATCTGATCCTGCGAGATGGTCAGGTGGTCGACCGCCGCGACGCGGATGTGCTTGATGTCGATGACCTCGCTGGCGCCCGAGACCGCGAGGATCGCCGTGTAGCCCTCGGTCATGCCCTTGAAGATCCCGTTGGTCAGCTCGATGCGCTCGCTCGAGGAGCTCTTTAGGGTCGGCAGCGGGTCGCCGTCGAACTCCTCCTTGTAGGTGTAGTCGAGGCCGAACTCGCCGCGGAGGGCGACCGCCTGCGGGAAGCTCGTCGCCTGCTGGGCGCCGACGGGGCACAGGGCGTCGCTGGTCCCGGTGCAGCGGTAGATGAACTCGCCGCGGCCGAGCTCGCCTTCGGAGGTCGGCGGCGGCATGTAGTCGCCGGTGCACGCGAGGGGGAGGAGGAGGCTTGCGAGGGCCGTCACCAGGGCTCTTCGCTCGCCGCGCAATCTACTTCTAAGTGGGAGCAACATAAGGAATTCCTAGGATTATGCGACGCTAGCACCGATCGCGGCGACCGACAACGGAGCCGCGCGAGCTCGCCCGCGGCGCGGCCTTCGATCGATTCTCTGCGCTGGCGGTCGCTGGCGCGCCGCCTACGACCGGAGGCGCTCAGTCGCCTCGGGCTGAGCAGGCGTCGCTATGGTCGGATCCGCGGCGTCGACCGGGAGCGCGCCGCGGAGGTCGGCGACCGTCTGGAAGCGCATCGGCGGCGACTTCTCGAGCGCGCGCAGGATCAGCGACTCCCAGGCCGCGGGGAGCTGCGGCGTGATCGTCCGCGGCGCCGGGACGGGCTCGGTGCAGTGGGCGAGCGACACCGCGATCGGCGTCTCGCCGACGAAGGGCGGCTGGCCGGTGAGCGCCTGGAAGGCGATGACCCCGAGCGCGTAGATGTCCGTTCGGGCGTCGATCCCACCGCCGCGGATCTGCTCCGGGGCCATGTACTCGGCGGTGCCGATGACCATGCCGGTCGCCGTCATGCCGTCGACGTGGGCCATCCGGGCGATGCCGAAGTCGATGAGCTTCACCTGGCCGCCGCGATCGATGAGGATGTTCGCCGGCTTGAGGTCGCGGTGGACGACGCCCGCGGCGTGGGCCGCCGCGAGGCCGTCGCAGAGCATGGCGAGGAGCGGCCGGAGCTCCGCCGGCGTCATCGGCCGCCCGAGCCGGGTCAGGCGCTGGTGGAGGCTCTCGCCGTCGACGAACTCCATCGACAGGAAGAGCAGGCCGCCCTCCTCGCCGATGTCGTGGAGGCGGACGACGTTCGGGTGGCTGATCCGCCGGGCCGCCGAGGCCTCGCGGTGGAGCCGCTCCGCGGCCCCGGGATCCGACAGCCCGAGGCCAGCGACGACCTTGAGCGCGACCTCCTCGCTGAGCTTGCGATCGCGCGCGAGGTAGACCGCGCCCATCCCCCCGGCGCCGAGGAGGCGGATGATCTCGAAGCGGCCGGCGACGACCTGGCCGGGGCGGACCGTGCCCTGGAGGACGCGCTCGGTCTCGGCGGCGATCCCCTCGCTCGCGGCCTGCATCGTCTTCTCGCTGCCGCCGGGGAGGGCGGCCTCGAGGGCGAGGTGGCGGGTCGACAGGCGGTTGAGCTTGGCGTTGAGCTCGTAGTCGACGTTGCAGACGATCGTCTCGAGGTGGCGCAGGCGCTCCTCGAGATCCGACTTGGCCTCGCGCAGCGCCAACAGCTCGCGCTGCTCCGCCTGGCGCTGGCCGGTCTCGAGCTCCTTCATGCGCTCGATGTGGCGGTACTTGAACACCCGGTTGGCGACGATCGAGCCGAAGATCGAGCCGAAGATGATCAGCAGGACGAGCGCCTCCATCGCCGGCTACTCCTTCAGGTCGCCGAGCGGCTCGCCGATCAGCGAGTGGCCGGTGCTCGCGGTGATCGTCACGTCGACGAGGTCACCGATGGCGGCGCAGCCGAGTGGTAGGAGGACGTTCTGGAAGCGCGGCGTCCGGCCGACCAGGCGATCGCCGCGGCGCGAGGTCTTGCCGACGAGAACGCGGTCGCGGGTGCCGATCCGCGCGGCGAAGGCCGCCCGCGTGTGCTCCTCCTGGAGGTCGATGACCTCGCGCAGGCGCCGGCCCTTGACCTCCTCCGGGACGTCGTCGGCGAGCTTCTTCGACGCGTAGGTGATCCCGCGGTCGCTGTAAGCGAACATGAACGCGGTGTCGAAGCGGACCGCTCGCATGAGCGACAACGTCTCGGCGTGGTTCTCCTCGGTCTCGCCGCAGAAGCCCACCATCAGGTCGGTGCTCAGGGCGATGTCGGGGATCGCCGCGCGCAGGCGGCCGACGAGGTCGACGAACTCAGCGCGGGTGTAGCCGCGGCGCATCGCCGTGAGCATGCGGTCAGAGCCAGACTGCGCCGGCAGGTGGACCTGCGGGCAGACCTTGTCGAGCTCGGCCATCGCGGCGATCAGCTCGTCGGTGAAGTCGACGGGGTAGGGGCTGGTGAAGCGGATCCGCTCGATGCCGTCGATCGTCGCCACGGCGCGCAGGAGGTCGGCGAAGCTGACGTCCTCCCAGCGGTAGGAGTTGACCGTCTGGCCGAGGAGCATGACCTCGCGGTAGCCCCGCTTGGCGAGGCGCCGGGCGTTGCGGAGAACCTCGCGCGGCGGCACCCCGCGCTCGCGGCCGCGGGTGAAGGGGACGACGCAGAAGGTGCAGAACTTGT
>JAGQIT010000326.1:0-4516 GCA_020431135.1 Myxococcales bacterium
GTTCTCGCGGCCCTGGCCGATGCGGTCGCTCTTGTACGACAGCCAGGCGCCGGCCTTGTCGACGACGCCGCAGGCGACGCCCATGTCGATCAGCGTGCCCTCGCGCGAGATCCCCTCGCCGTAGGTGATGTCGAACTCGACCTCGCGGAAGGGCGGCGCCATCTTGTTCTTCACGACCTTGACGCGCGTGCGGTTGCCGACGACCTGATCGCCGTTCTTGATCGCGCCGATCCGGCGGATGTCGAGGCGCACCGACGAGTAGAACTTGAGGGCGTTGCCGCCGGTCGTCGTCTCGGGCGAGCCGAACATGACGCCGATCTTCATGCGCAGCTGGTTGATGAAGATCACCAGCGTCCGGCTGCGCGACACCGAGGCGGTGAGCTTGCGCAGCGCCTGGCTCATCAGGCGCGCCTGGAGGCCGACGTGCGAGTCGCCCATGTCGCCCTCGAGCTCCGCCTTCGGGGTCAGGGCGGCGACCGAGTCGACGACGATGACGTCGAGGGCCCCGGAGCGGATGAGCATGTCGCAGATCTCGAGCGCCTGCTCACCGAAGTCCGGCTGCGAGACCAGGAGATCGTCGGTCTTGACGCCGATCTTGCGGGCGTAGCCGACGTCGAGGGCGTGCTCGGCGTCGATGAAGGCGCAGACGCCCCCGCGCTTCTGCGCCTCGGCGATGACGTGGAGGGTCAGGGTCGTCTTGCCCGAGGACTCCGGGCCGTAGATCTCGACGATGCGCCCGCGCGGCAGGCCGCCGATCCCGAGGGCGATGTCGAGGGAGACCGACCCGGTCGGGATCACCGAGACGTCGCCGATCGGCAGCTGGCCGTCCTTGGACAGCCGCATGATCGAGCCCTTGCCGAATTGCTTCTCGATCGTCGAGAGGGTGAGGTCGATCGCCGAGTCGCGCTGGGCGGTGGAGGGGGTCTGACTGCTTGTCGATGCCATAGGTCTTGCTCCGCGGGCCGCGGCCGGCCGCGGCGATCGCCGAGCGGCCGAGGCTGTCCAGACGCCGCGGGAGCTGAACCCTAATCGACGACGCTCACCGACGACAACCCGCGCTCGCGCAAACGGTGAAAAACCATCCACAGCGCCCACTGCGTCGCTTGCCGCTGGATCGTCGGCCGGTCGCCGCGGAAGTGGAAGCGCCGGTAGCGGCTCGCCTCGCCGTCGTCGACGGCGATGTCGACGGTGCCGACCGGCTTCGCGTCAGAGCCGCCGCCCGGGCCGGCGATCCCGGTGATCCCGACGCCGATGTCGGCGTGCCCGGCGAGCGCCGCCCGCACGCCCGCGGCCATCCCCCGCGCGACCGGCTCCGAGACCGCGCCGTGGCCCTCGATCACCGCCATGGGGATCCCGAGCACCGCCGCCTTGATCGCGTTGTCGTAGGCGACGACCGCCCCGTGGAAGCAGGCCGAGACCCCGGCGTTGGCGGTCATCGCCGCCGCCACGCGGCCGCCGGTGCACGACTCGGCGGTGCCGAGGGTGAGGCCGTGGGCGATCAGGATCGCGGCGATCCTCGCGCTGAGCTCGACCTCGCCGACCGCGTAGCAGGCGTCGCCGAGCGCCGCCCGCAGCCGCCGCTCGAGGCGATCGGCCGCCGCCGCGGGGATCCCCTCGACGTCGAGCGTGAGGTCGACCTCGGGGCCCGCCGCCCTGTAGTGGATGACGAGCGGGTCGAGCTCGGGCCCGTCGCCGCGCAGCGCGTCGACGACCGGCTCGACGCGGGCGGCGACCTCCGCCTCACGCAGACCGAAGCAGCGCAGGATCCTCCGGGCCCGCACCCGCGCCAGCGCCCCGAAGCGCCGCTCGAGGAGCGCCCCGACGTCGCCGGCGAGCATCGCCCGGACCTCCTCGGGGACGCCGGGGAGGGCGATCACCAGGCGGCCGTCGATCTCGAGGGCGAAGCCCGGGGCGATCCCCCGCGGGTTGGCGATGACCTCTGCGCCCGCGGGGATCTCCGCTTGCCGGAGCTGGATTGGGTCGAGCCCGCGCCCGCGGCGGGCGAGCGCCGCCTCGACAGCGGCGAGCGCGACGGGCGAGCGCACGCGATCGACGCCCGCAGCGCGGGCCAGGGCGGCCGCTGTGAGATCGTCTCGAGTCGGACCGAGGCCGCCTGTGACGACGCAGAGGTCGGCCTCGCCGGCCTGGGCGAGCGCGCCTGCGATCGCCGAAGTCGCGTCGGCGACCGAAACCGCTCGCCGAGCGGCGATTCCACGCAGGCGGAGAAAGCGGCCGATCTCCGCCGAATTTGTGTCTATAGTGTCGCCGGTGAGGAGTTCATCTCCGACACAAATGATCTCCGCGCACGGACCCACGCCGACATCATCGCCGAGGTCGGTGCACGTGCATACTGCGCAAACAACGCAGCGCGGGGAAGCTCTCAGAACACCAGACCTTTCGGGGTTTCGGCGCCTCGGCTAGGATGATCGGCATTGTGCGAATCCGCTACGCTGCCAAGACCGACGTAGGCATGAAGCGCAGTCACAACGAGGACTACTTCTCGCTGATCGAGGACGAGAAGGTGTTCATCGTTGCTGACGGCATGGGCGGGCACGCATCCGGCGAGGTCGCCAGCAAGATGGCGTCCGATGTCATGAACGAGTTCTACCAGCACTCGAAGGACATGGACGCGACCTGGCCGTTCCGCTACGACCCGCAGCTCACCTACCCGGAGAACCGGATGGTCGCGGCGATCCGCCTGGCGAACCAGCGGATCTTCGAGGCCGCGATGAAGAACCCGAACCTCCGCGGCATGGGGACGACGATCGTCGGCTGCATGTTCGTGGGCGACGTCGCCTACGTCGCCCACGTCGGCGACTCGCGCTGCTACCGGGTGAACAGCGGCAAGATCACGCAGCTCACCCGCGACCACTCGCTGCTCGAGGACTACAAGGAGGCCCGCCCCGACATGAGCGAGGAGGAGGCCCGCAACTTCCCGCACAAGAACGTCATCACGCGGGCGCTCGGGATGCGGGACACCGTGGTCGTCGACATCAAGAAGCACGACGTCAACGACGGCGACACCTTCGTCCTGTGCTCCGACGGCCTGTGCGGCATGCTCGAGGACGACGCGATCGAGAAGATCGTCACCGACGCCCCGAGCCTCGAGGCCGCGGTCGCCGACCTGATCGACCAGGCCAACCGCGCCGGCGGCAACGACAACATCACCGCGATGCTGGTCCAGTGCCAGCGCTAGGGCCCGCGGCCTAGACCCGCGGGACGGAGGGGAACGACATGGGAGAAGACACCGACAACAACCAGAACCGCCGTCGTGCTCCCCGTGTCCCGGTCAACATGGAGGTCGACTACGCGGCGGACTCGACCTTCCTCTACGCGTACATCACCGACATCTCGTCGATGGGGATCTTCATCCGCACCGACGAGCCGTGCCCGCCCGGCACGACCCTGAGCCTGCGCTTCACGCCGCCCGAGGAGGCCGACGTCCCGAGCGAGCCGATCGAGCTCGAGGGCGAGGTGAAGTGGAACACGACCAAGCACGCGGACACCGGTGATCCGGGCATGGGCGTCGAGTTCATCGTCGACGACGACGACATGCGCGAGCGCCTGCTCGAGCTCGTCAAGGCGATCGCCTACCTCACGGGCCACGACAGCGACGACGAGAGCCCGAGCGCGGCCTCGTAGGCCGCCGCGCGCCCCCGAAGCGCCGCGAAGCGCCCTCGCCGTCCCCCTCAAGGCGGCCGAGGGCGTCGCCAATTCAGGGCCCCTCTGCGCGACGCCCAGGCTGCAAGCGTTGCGCTTGTTGCCGCCGCGCCGCGCCGCGGATGCTCGCTGCCTGTAGGCATGGCCCACCTCTTCGAGCCCGAGCGACTCGCGGCGATCGCCGACGAGGTCCGCGGCGCCCCCTTCGACGCCATGGTCGACGGCCTCGTGACGCGGCTGCGCGCGCGCTACCCCGGGCACATCACGGAGCGCCCGGCGAACTGGGTGACCAGCCTCGCCGGCGGGATCTCGGGGGTGATGTACATCCTCCACGCGTCGCTCAGCGAGTACCTGCTGATCTTCGGCGCGCCGGTGAGCTCCGAGGGGTTCTCGGGGCGCTACCGCATCGACATCTGGGACTACGTCCTGCGCGGGCGCATGGACACGTACTACAGCGAGGACCCGACGTCGGTCCGCGCCTACGACCCCGGCGACGCCCAGCTCCTCGCGCGCGGGCGGACCAAGGGGGTCTACCTCGCGCCCGACACCTGGCTCCTCGAGTACGGCCGCGGGCCGATCATCACGAGCCTGCCGATGGCCCTCGGCGACGCGCTCTTCTCGGCGCTCGACGGCCGGATCATCCTCGAGACCGCGGCTGAGTACGCGCGCCTGACGGCCCGTGAGCTGCTCCGCGGCAAGATCTGAGCGCCCCGCCCTCCTCCACCTCCCTCGCCTCCGACGAGCACCGACGATGAACAAGCCCACGTCCGACGAGCCCCAGGTCACCGCCCTCGCCTACGGCTTCAACGCCTCCTACGGCCTCCTCACCGTCGCCCTGCCGGTGCTGGTCTACTAC
>JAGQIT010000326.1:4565-8029 GCA_020431135.1 Myxococcales bacterium
GAGCTGCGCGAGCTCTTCAGCCACGTCGCCGCGCCGACCTGGAAGGCGGCGGCGATCTACGGCGGGTGGTTCGGCTTCCAGGCGCTCCTCCAGGTCTTCGCCCCGGGCAAGTGGATCAAGGGCGCGCAGCTCGAGGACGGCAGCCGCCTCGACTACAAGATGAACGGCTGGTTCTCGTGGTGGGCGACGCTGGCGACGGTGGTCGCCCTGGTGGCGACGGGGACGCTGCCGGCGACGCTCCTCTACGACGAGTACGCGCCGCTGCTGACGGTGGTGAACCTCTTCTCGTTCGCCTTCGCCGGCTACCTCTACCTCCACGGCAAGCTGAGGCCGGCGGGAGAGAAGACCCGCGGCTCGTTCGGCTACGACTACTTCATGGGGACGTCGCTCAACCCGCGGATCGGCCGCTTCGACTGGAAGCTCTTCTGCGAGGCGCGGCCGGGGCTGATCCTCTGGGTGCTCCTGAACCTCTCGATCGCGGCCAAGCAGTACGCGGAGCTCGGGACGATCACGACGCCGATGCTCCTCGTGTGCGCGTTCCAGTTCTGGTACATCCTCGACTACTACTGGCACGAGGAGGCGATCCTCTCGACGTGGGACATCCGCCACGAGCGCTTCGGCTTCATGCTCGCGTGGGGTGACCTGGCCTGGCTGCCGTTCACCTACTGCTTCCAGGCGATGTACCTCCTCCACCACCCCTACGAGCTCTCGCTGTGGGGGATCATGGGCCTCGTGACCCTGAACCTGGTCGGCTACACGATCTTCCGCGGCGCGAACATCCAAAAGCACCGCTTCCGCGAGGACCCGGAGCGGCCGATCTTCGGCAAGCCAGCGCAGTTTATCAAGACGGAGCGCGGGCCGCTGCTGCTGACGTCAGGCTGGTGGGGGATGGCCCGCCACATCAACTACTTCGGCGACCTGATCATGGCCCTGACGTGGTGCATGTGCGCGGGCTTCGATCACGTCCTGCCGTACTTCTACATCATCTACTTCACGATCCTGCTGGTCCACCGCGAGCGCCGCGACAACGCGTTCTGCGCGGCGAAGTACGGCAAGGACTGGGAGGCCTACCAGGCGAAGGTCCCGTACCGGATCGTGCCGTACCTGTACTGAGGTCGGGTCTGGGCGGGGCGCGGGCGTCCGGAGATCGATCGACCGCTGGCGATTGACCGTGGAGGCAGGCGTCCGGCGGACGACGCCTGTCCGCTCGAGTCCGGCTATCGGTTGGCTGTGGGAGGGCGTCCGGAGGCCTGTCCGATCGAGCTCGTCGAGTGAACGCGCGGCGGGTCCGAGGGACGACGTCTGTCCGCCGAGTCTCTTCTTCGAACGCCGTGGTGGCGGGCGTCCGTCGGCTGACGACTGTCCGCGCGCGTTTGACCTTCGGAGGCCGTGGGGGTGGGCGTCCGTCGGCTGACACACGGGGAGGGAGCAGGGGCCCCGAGGCGCTTCAGACAGATCGGAGCGGGCATCGCCGCCTCCTTCGGAGGCGTCGATGCCCGTCCTAGACTCACGCCCCGAGGCCCCTGCTCCCTCCCCTTCCACGGATCGGACTTCGAGGGGGGACGGCGTCCGTCGGCGGCATGGCGTCACGACTCGGCGAGGTCGTCCGGGAGGCGCTGCTCCCTGCGTACCAAACGCCTCGGTCGAGGCTCATGCGCTCTGCGAGGTTTGATCAGGAGCGCGAGTTGGACGAACACCACCGGTGACAGCGGCTGCAACTCGGCGAGTGGAGGATCATCGTCGGCGCCGAGACGACTGCCGTTGCCCGCCACACAGGTGAAAACGAGGAGCATCGTCGGCGCTGGACCTCATCGGCGGGGCAACCGGGCCGAGCCGAGGTGGCCCCGAGCGCCTGCCGTTGGCGCTCGCTGATGCGAGGAGCAGCGTCTACGCCAGGAACCTCCCGACGCGGGCCTGAGGGCAAACGGGGGCGATCGAGCCGAGGTCGACGAGCGCCGCAGAGCTGGCTCGACGCGGACCCTCAGCCGTCGGCGCCCGTGAAGTCGAGGATCATCGTCTGCACCGCGAGGTCGTCGGTCGGCGCGAGGAGCTGGCCGACGCGCGCGGCCGGGAGGTCGGCGGCGCGGAGGCTGTCGACGAGGGCGTCGGCGTCGTCTTCGTGGACGCAGAGGAGGAGGCCGCCAGAGGTCTGGGCGTCGGCGGCGAGGAGGGTTAGAGCGGGGTCCTCGTCGCCCTCGCGGCGCAGCCAACCGTCGACGAAGCGCAGGTTCGCCTTGCTGCCGCCCGGGACCTTGCCCTCGCGGATCCGCGGGAGAACGCCGGGGAGCACGGGTAGCGCGGCCATGTCGACGCGGGCGGCGAGGCCGGAGCCGCGGAGGATGTTGCGCAGGTGGCCGAGGAGGCCGAAGCCGGTGACGTCGGTGGCCGCCGTGACTCGGTAACGGCGGGCGCTGGCGAGGGCGCCGGCGTTGAGGGTGGTCATGCTGGCGACGGCGGCGTCGATCTCCGCCGCGGTCGCGCTCTGGGCCCGGATCGCCGAGCCGAGGACGCCGGTGCCGAGCGCCTTGGTGAGCACGAGCGCCTGGCCGGGCTCGGCGCGGGTGTTGCTGAGGATCCGCGCGCGCTCGACCTCACCGGTGACGGCGAGGCCGAACTTCGGCTCGGCGTCACGGACAGTGTGGCCGCCGACGACGAGGGCGCCGGCGCGGCCGCAGATCTCGGCGGCGCCGGCGAGGATCTCGCGGAGCACCGCGAGCGGCAGCTGATCGTCGGGGAAGAAGGCGAGGTTGAGGACGTAGCGCGGGGCGCCGCCCATCGCGTAGACGTCCGAGAGGGCGTTGCAGGCGGCGATCGCCCCGAAGGTCGCGGGGTCGTCGACGATCGGCGTGATCACGTCGGTGGTGAGCACGAGGCCGCGCTCGCCGTCGGCGGCGAAGCGCACGACGGCCGCGTCGTCCGCCAGGTTGTGACCGACCCACACGCCGTCCCCGAGCGACGGGGCAGCAGGAGCGCCTCCTATGTCTGGGTGGGGCGGAGGCAGCCCCTCGAGGACCTCGACCAGGTCACCGTGCCGCAGCTTGGCGGCTCAACCACCGCCGCGGGCGTAGGCCGTGAGGCGGACGGTCTCCTTGGTTTCCTGCTCGGGATCGGGGTGCGCGGAGTCGGACATGGCTGGCGAGCATAGTAGACTCGCCAGCCATGGCAAAGGCGCCCCGATCGCTGGTCCTCGGCACCGCCGGCCACATCGATCACGGCAAGACGACGCTGGTCCGCGCCCTGACGGGGGTAGAGACCGATCGCCTCGCCGAAGAAAAGCGCCGCGGGATCACGATCGAGCTCGGCTTCGCCGCCTGGCCGATCGCCTCGGGGATCGAGGCGAGCATCGTCGACGTCCCGGGCCACGAGGGCCTGGTGCGGACGATGGTCGCCGGCGCCGGCGGCATCGACCTCCTCCTCCTGGTGATCAGCGCCGAGGACGGGGTGATGCCGCAGACCCGCGAGCA
>JAGQIT010000327.1 GCA_020431135.1 Myxococcales bacterium
GCCGCCGCCCGCGCTCGCGCCCCCGACGGCGATCCGCGACGGGTCGACGTCATCCTGCACGGAGAGCCAGGCGAGGGCGCGGGCGCAGTCCTCCAGGGGGGTCGGGAAGGGGTGCTCGGGGGCGAAGCGGTACTGCGCCGAGGCGACGACGAGGCCGAGCTCGTCGACGAATCGGCGGAGGAGCGGATCGTCCTGGCGGGCGTCGCCGAAGAGGAGCCCGCCGCCGTGGATCCACAGGAGCGCCGGGCGTCGACCCGCTGCGCCGGTCGCCGGCCGGTGGACGAAGACGCTGCAGCCGTCGAGGGCGACCTCATGGCCGAGCGTGGGTGCGGCGGCGCCGGCCCGTCGCATCAGCCACTTGAGAGCGGGGACGTTCCAGCGGCGGGCGACGCCACGCGGGAGCCAGCGCGCGCGGGCGGCGAGATCGGGGTGGTATCGGGAGGTCATCGAGGCACGCGCAGGCCTATCGAGGAGGCGCCGCGCGGGGCACCGTACCGCGCCTCCCTGTCCAGGCGCACGCTCCTCTGTCCGCCGCGACAGCTGCGGCGAAGACTACCGGGTGGCTATCGCGTAGACCCAGGCGCCGACGACGATCGCAAACGCCCGCTCGGGCAGGAGGGCGCTCGAGGTCGGCAGTTCTCGCAGCTATGCTCCTCACCCGTGAGGCGCGCTTTCCCGCAGCGGATCGCCTGTGTCGGCGACGTCCACGCTGAGGATCGTCGTCTGGCCGCGGCGCTCGCCGAGGCCGCGGCGCGTCGGGTCGACGCGGTCCTCTGCGTCGGCGATCTCGTCGACGGCGTCGGCGACGTCGACCGCGCGATCGCAGCTCTGCGCGGCGCCGGGGCGGCGACGGTCCGCGGAAACCACGATCGGTGGTTCCTCGCGGGGACGAACCGCGACCTCCGGGACGCGACCGGGGCGGCGTCCCCGGAGAGCCGCGCCTACCTCGAGGGCTTGCCGGCGACGCTGCGCCTGCGGACGGCCGCCGGCGAGCTGCTCCTCTGCCACGGCGTCGGCGACGATGACATGGCTGAGCTCCGCGCCGACACCGACGGCTACGCGCTCGCCTGCGTCGATCGCCTGCCCGCGCTGATCGCCGACCCTGCCCTCGCGTTCATGGTCGGCGGCCACACCCACGCGCCGATGCTCCGGCGCTTCGCAGGCGCGCCGGGGCTCGTTGTGTTCAACCCTGGGACCCTGCGCGGCGACGCGGCCTGCTTCTTCATCGTCGACCTCGTCGCCGCGCAGGCGTCGATGATCCCGGTCGATGATCGCGGCTGCGGTCCGGCGAGGGCGCTGACGTGGCCGCGTTGACGGCGCTCGGTGACGCCGTCAACGCGGCAGAAGTATATCCATATGTCTGTGTGGACATAGGGTGCCTCTCAGGAGGCTCCTGCGCACGCGGCGGCGGCGGGCACCCTGCCGCTGGCGTGTCGCCGCCGAGCGGCGGGCAGGTCCGTCAGGGACCCGTCGTCCCGGTGGTCGTGGCGTCGGTGGTCGTGGCGTCGGTGGTCGTGGCGTCGGTGGTCGTGGCGTCGGTGGTCGTCGAGTCGGTGGTCGTCGTCACGTCGGTCGTCGAGCCGAAGGTGTCCTCGTAGATGCAGAACTCCCAGTTGGGGCTCGGCGCCGCGTCGATCGTCAGGTCGATGTCGCTCGTGATCGTCTCGCCGTCCGCCGTGAAGCTGACGCGGAGGTGCCCGGGGAGCCCGTCGAGCTCGGCGATGCTGGCGAGGTCGTCGAAGACCAGCATCTGGAAGGTGTCGATGTAGAAGTCGTAGGGCTCGTCGGAGCAGGCGACGAAGATCTCGGGCGTGGTCGAGCTGAAGTGCCCTGTCGGCCCGGCGTGCCCGTCGATGTCGAGGGTGACGTCGAAGGTGACGAACTCGCTCGCCGGCGTGAACCCGCCGAACTTCGGCCGGACCTCGAACATGAAGGTGCCCTGGCCGCCGCAGATGAGGCTGAGCGTGGCGCCGTCGACGAGCAGCTCGCCGTAGGCGTAGAGCTCGAGCCAGGGGCCAGGGGCGCCGCCGGAGCCGCCCGAGGTCCCGAAGTTGCACAGCTCGAAGCCGGTCGTCGTCGCAGCGGTCGCGCTCGTCGTGCTCGTCGCGCTCGTCGTGCCCGTCGCGCTCGTCGTGCTCGTCGGGTTCGTGGAGCTCGTGGTCGCCCCGGTCGCGCTGCTGTCGTCGCCGCACGCCGCGGCGACGAGCACGGAGAGGAGGGCGGGGAGGCGACGGCGCATCCTCGAACGGTGCACGCTCCGAGATCGCCCGACAAGCGCTGTTCATGCGGCTCGCGTGCCGCCGAAGGCCGGGGCGGGGAGGCCGGCCGCCAGGCCTCTCGCGCCAGGCGAGGGCTCTCCTGCCCACATAACCTGTCCTACCGCACAGATGCTGCGGGCAGACGCGGGCGGACCCGAGGAGAGGGGGTCAGAGGCCCCGGGCGCGGCGCAGCCGTCTCCCTGAGAGGGCGATCTGCAGGCCGCCGGCGCAGAAGATGTTGAGGCCGGCCGCGAGCGCGGCGACTCGCTGGGGGTCGTCGACGACGTCGGCGAGCCGGCGGACGTTGAGCGAGCCCTCGGGGAGCTGACGGACGAGGAGTATCGCCACGGCGACGCAGGCGAGGACGAGGATCGAGCTCCACCACGGCGCGGTCCGGAAGACGACCGCGAGGTTGAGGCTGGCGCGGCCCGCCTGCCTCCGCGCCGCGAGGTGGCCGACGGCCGCCGCGACGCAGCCGCCGAGCGCGAGCCCGACGTGGAGCTGGAGGACGCCCTCGCGGACGAGCCGAGGATCCGCGCCGACGAGCAGCGCGACGCCGAGCCCAAGGCCGAAGAGCGAGACGAGCGCGGCGAGGGCGAGCATTGCTCGGAGTATAGGTAGTCTCGCGGAGGCGTTGTCCGCGGAGTGGCGGGCCGAGGCCTCCTCGCGCGCTCACGCGCTCGCGCGCGGCGTCAGGCGTCGGCCCCCGCGCGGCGATCGATGCGGGCGACGACGCGGCCGAAGATCACCAGGGCGACCGCGGCGACCGCGGCGACGCCGACGAAGACGAACCAGATGTAGTGGGCGTGGGCGTAGGCCGCGGGCATCGCCGCGGTGCCGGCGATCGCGGCGTCGTACTGCGCCTGCTCGGCCGCCGAGAGGGTGCTCGGGTCGGGGCAGAAGGCCTCGAGGAGGAAGCCCGAGGTGATGAAGCCGAGGAGCGACGAGAGGAACGAGTGGAGGTGGCTGAAGCCGAGGTAGAGCCCCTCCTCGCCGCGCGGGGCCTGGCGCGAGAAGTACTCGAGGAAGCGCGGCGAGATGAAGCTCTCGGCGAAGCCCTGGAAGGCGATGCCGATGATCATCATGAACGCGACGGGGTGGAGGCCGAGGATCGGGTCGCCGCCGATCATGTTGCCCGAGGCCATGAAGAACGCCGACAGCGGCATGATGAACATGCCGACGGTCATCGACGTGAGGGCGGTGCGGTGGCGCATCATCGTGGTCACCGCGCCGACCGTGAGGACGACGACCGCAGGGTTAACGTTGGCGTACCACGACGGCGACGCGCCCTCGCCGGCCATGCGCAGGACGTACTTCGGCATCGTCGCGTAGAGCTGGTGCTGGACCATCCAGAAGCCGGTGATGATCAGGATGAGGATCACCAGGCGGGCGCGGCTGAGCACCGCCTTCAACGACGCCCAGATCTCGGCGAGGCTCTTGCTGTGCTCGTCGCTGTGGCCGGTGTTCTTGTAGAGGAAGAGGACGAGGAGGAAGGCCAGCGCCGTCATCGACGCGGCGAAGAGGTTGAGGACGATCAGCCCCTCGTTGCCCATCGCCTCGCGCAGCGGCTTGACGACCGTCTTGCCGCCGAAGGCGCCGATGTTGACCATCGCGTAGAAGATCGAGTAGCCGCGGGCGCGCGTGAGGGTCGTGGTCTCGCGGGCGACGGTGCCGGTGATCACCGACTTGATGAACGAGCCGCCGACCATGACGACGAGCATCACCGGGACGAAGAGCCAGCGGTAGGCGCCGTCCTTGAGGCCCGTGAACTCGACCTCCTTGCCGTAGGTGACGAGGCCGGCGCCCTCGAAGAGGGTCGGCAGCAGCCACATCCCGGCGTAGCCGACGGTGAGGAGGGAGAAGGCGAGGAGGAGCGCGCGGCGAAAGCCGATCTTGTCGGCGAGCGCCCCGGAGAAGGTCGGCAGGAGGTAGAGGCCGGCCGAGAACACGCCCGAGACCGCGGCCGCCTCGATGTCCGAGAAGCCGAGGATGCGGCTCAGGTAGAGGGTGATCGCGACGAAGACCCCGTACCAGGCGGCGCGCTCGAGGAGCTCGACG
>JAGQIT010000328.1:0-1372 GCA_020431135.1 Myxococcales bacterium
GTCGTCGACCCGCGCGCGCGCCTCTACTACGTCCGCGCCACCGACGGGGTCACCTACGCCGTGCAGATGGTCAGCTACTACGACCACGCCGGCGACTCCCGCAACCCGACCTTCGACTGGATCGCCGTCGACGGCTGAGCCGTCGCCTTCACGAGCTCCACGCGCGGCCGGGCGGCTCGACGCCGCTCGACCGCAGAGCTCCGACCCTGCGAGTCACGCCATGCCCGATCCCTCTGACACGACAGACACCACGACCACCGCGGTCCAGCCCGCGCCCGCCGACGAGGCGCCCGCCGACGAGGCGCCAGTCGACGACGCGACGAAGGAGCGCCTGCGGGTGGTGCCCCACACCGAGTCGTCGATGGACGCCAAGCTGCAGCAAAACAAGTAGCTCCCCGCGCCGCCGAAGCGATGAGGCTCGGCCGCGCGCGCAGACGCCCTCGCCGTCGACGGACGATCACCGCCGGCCCGCGGGGAAAGGCTCATCGCCGCCGCCGCCGCCCGCCGCGGTGGTATTTTTTTCGGCGATGCGCCGCTCCGTCGCCCCCGTCGCCCTCACCTGCCTCTTTGGACTGACGCTCGCGGCCTGCGGCGACGACACGGTCGTCGGCGCGAGCGCGACCGAGAGCGGCGGCGAGACGTCGACCTCGACCTCCACAGGCCCCAGCGAGACCACCGGCGGCGACGGCCTCTGCGTCCAGGACTCGCAGTGCGAGGACGACAACGCCTGCACCGCCAACCGCTGCGGCGCCGACGGGATCTGCATCGTCGACCCGGTGCTCTCGAACGCCTGCCGCCCGCAGATCGACGTCGACTTCCCGCCGCGCGGGGCGACCCTCACCGGCGCGCCGGGCAAGCCGGTGGTCACCGTCACCGGCAAGGTGACGAGCGGCGCCGGGGCGATCGACAGCCTCACCCTCAACGACCAGGCGGTCGCGGTCGCGGCCGACGGCACCTTCTCAGCGGACGTCGTCGTCGGCCCCGGCGGCCACACCCTCGACCTCCACGCGACCGACGAGTTCGGGGCGACGCGGCGCCGCGTCCAGTCCTTCCTCTGGTCGACCGAGTACCGCAAGCCCGAGACCGTCGGCGAGCAGATGGTCCCCGAGGGCATCGCCTTCTACCTCAGCCAGGAGGCGCTCGACGACGGCGACAACAGCGAGCCGGCCGACGACATCGCCTCGGTCCTCGGCATCGCCCTCGCCAGCTTCGACATCGCCGCGCTCCTCGACCCCGACACGCCGATCACCCACAACGCCGGCTACGACATCTACCTGACGAGCATGGAGTTCGGGTCGACGCAGGTCAGCCTCGCCGGGATCGACGGCGGCCTCCACCTCGGCGCGGCGATCCAGGACGTCGTCGGCGACCT
>JAGQIT010000328.1:1421-1576 GCA_020431135.1 Myxococcales bacterium
GGCGGCCTGAAGATCGCCGAGATCAAGGTCGAGGCCGACACCGAGATCTGGGTCGACGCCGACGGTCAGGTCCAGGTCAAGGTCCTCAACCCGGCCACCGATCTCAAGTCCGACGACGTCGACATCTGGTCGAACAACGGCTGGACCAACTTCCT
>JAGQIT010000329.1 GCA_020431135.1 Myxococcales bacterium
CGGAGATCGATGTCGAGCCCGGAGTCCCCGCGGATCCCCGTCGGCCGCGTGATCTGGTTGGCGTGGAGGTCGATGAACTCCGGCTGCTCGACGACCTCAACACCGGCGGTCGAGGTCAGGGCGCAGCCGGACGCGCGCAGCTCCTCGAGCGCTGGGGCACGCAGGCCCTCGAGGCTGACGAGCGGGTTGTCGTCGAGGTCGAGCCGCCACAGCGCCGGCAGCGTCGGCCATGTCAGCGCGCGGAGCCGGTTGCGGCGGAGATCGAGCTCGCGCACCGACGTAGGTACTGTCCCGGCGTCCGTGATCGCGTTGCCCGCGAGCCGGAGGGTCTCGAGGGGCACGTCGACGAGCGGCTCGATCGACGTGATCGCCGCGTCCTCCACCGAGAGTTCGCGGAGCTTCGCGTGGCCGGCGAGCGGCCCGAGATCGCGGACCGGGTTGTCATCGAGCTTGAGGTGCGTCAGCGACGGCATCCGCGAGACGTCGGGCGCCGCCCGGAGGGCGTTGTCGCCGAGGTAGAGGCGCTCGAGCGCCGGCAGCTTCGGCGTCCCGACGCTGTCCGAGATCAGGTTGCCGGTGAGGTTGAGGTGCCTGAGCCAGGGGAAGACCGCGTCCTCGCCGAGGAGCGCGTCAGCGTCGATGAGCGAGCCGCCGATGAGCGTGACCTCGCGCAGCTCCATGAGCTCGGCGAGAGGATCGAGGCTCAGCGCCCGCGCCCCGGAGATCCGGAGGACCTCGAGCGCCGGCATCCCGGCGAGCGGCCCGAGGTCGCGGACCGGGCAGTCCGCGCACGAGATCCCCGTGAACGGCAGGCACTGGATCCCCTCGAGGTCGCGGATCCCGTAGAGGTCGGCGCCGTCGATGTCCCACTGCTCGGAGCTGTCGAGGCTGCTCTCCCACCACCACAGCGCCTCGACCTCGAGCACCGACAGCGGCCCGGCCGGGAGATCGATGCGCTCGCGGATCTGGGCCTCGAGGCGCGGGTCGCCGAACTCGATGACCGGGTAGCAGCGGCTGCGCGGATCGACCGAGGCGACGGCGCCGAGCTGGTCGACGTCGGCGCCGCAGGCCAACGCGAGGCTGAGCGCCGCGGGGACAAGCGCGCGCATAGAGAGATTCTCGCACGCCCCTAGGGCTTATTTCAACGCGGCCACACGGCCCGCTCCGCGCCCTGTCGCTATGCTCGCGGGCGATGTCCCGCCCCTGGAAGACCCTCCTCATCTCCGTCGCCATCTTCCAGGTCGCGCTGACCCTCGCCTTCTGGCGGATGATCGACTACGTCCAGTGGCTCCACTTCAACGGCACCGTCGTCGGCTACGAGGGCTTCATGGACACCGCGCCGGGGCGGAAGATGGGGACCCTGCTCCTCGTCGTCGCCGGGTTCCTGGTCGTCGTCAACCTCGTCGTCGCCGGCCGCGCGGGCGCGACCACGACGACGCCCGCGGGTGACTCCGCGGCGCCCTAGAAGAGCGCGTGCAGGAGCTTGTAGATCACCACGGTGAGGATGCCGGTGAACGGCAGGGTGATGAACCACGACGCGAGGATGTCGCGGAGGATCTTCATGTCGAGGTGAGCGAAGCCGCGGGCGAGGCCGACGCCGATCACCGCGCCGACGAGCGTGTGCGTCGTCGAGATCGGCAGGCCGAGCTTCGACGCCCCGAGGACCGTCGTCGCCGCGCCGAACTGCGCCGCGAAGCCGCGGCTCGGGGTCATCTCAGTGATCTTCGAGCCGACCGTGGCGATCACCTTGTGGCCGAGGGCGGCGAGGCCGACGACGATGCCGGCGGCGCCGATGAGCATCACCCAAGCCGGGACCGCGACCGCGCCGACGTCGAGGGTGCCGGTGGCGACGACCGCCGAGATGCTGTTGAGCGGCCCGACCGCGTTGGCGACGTCGTTGGCCCCGTGGGCGAAGGCGACGTAGCAGGCGGTGAGGATCTGGAGGAAGACGAAGATGCTGGTGACCGCGTCCTTCTCCGCCTGCGGGCTGCCCTCGGCGGCGCGCAGGCGCCCGCGGAAGGCGAAGTGCGAGGCCAGGGCCGCGAGGCCGCCGATGCCGACGGCGAGCCCGACCGCGGCGATCAAGGGGAGGTCGAGGTGGAGCCCCTTGAGCCCCTTGTAGATCATCGCCAGGACGAGGATCGCGACGACGACGAAGACGAAGATCGGGGCGAGCCGCCGCGAGGCGCGGGCCGGCGTCGGGCTCTGGAGGATCTGGCGATCGACGACGCGGTAGATGAAGAGGGCGAGAACGAGCCCGAGCAGCGGCGACACGAACCACGAGCCGACGATCGCCCCGGCCTTGTCGAGGACGACCGCGTCGAGGCCACCGTGGGCGATGCCGAAGCCCCAGACCGCGCCGACCACCGAGTGGGTCGTCGACACCGGGAGGCCGAGGTGCGTCGCGAGGTTGAGCCAGAGCGCCGTCGACAGCAGCGTCGCCAGCATCCCGTAGACGTAGGACATCGGCTCGCCGGCGAAGGCCGAGAGGTCGAGGAGATCGGCGCCGATCGTCTGCGTGACGGCGCCGCCGGCGAGGAAGGCACCCGCGAACTCGAAGATCGCGGCGGCGAGGATCGCCTGGCGGATCGTCATCGCCCGCGAGCCGACGCTCGTCCCCATGGCGTTGGCGACGTCGTTCGCGCCGATGTTGAACGCCATGTAGAAGCCGAAGAGGCCGGCGAGAACCATCACGATCTCGGGGCTCATCGCGGCCTCCGTTCGTCGGCGCTCAGCGTCGCGGGCGCGAGCGCGCGAGCGCTAGGGCGAGGGGCGGTGAAGCGAGTCACCGAGATCCGCCGAGCAGCGCTCGAGCGGGGGCGGCCGTCAGGGCAGTTCATGCCAGGGCAGCCGCTAGATCGCCGATCGACCGGGGCGCTGTCAACCACGCGAAGACGCGCTCGATGCGCGCATTCCCGCGGTTCTCCCCGAGAACCCCTGCGCGCGCCTGCTACGCTCGCGCCGATGCGCCCCCGCCCCGCTCGCACGCAGACGTCCGCGCGCCGCCTCGCCGCGCTCCTCGCTGGCCTCGCCCTCCTCGGCGACCTCGCGGGCTGCGGCGAGTGCGTCTTTGAGATCGAGGTGACCGCCGTGGTCGTCGACGCGGACGGGGATCCCGTCGCCGACGCCCGCGTCCGCGCCTGCGCCGGCGAGCGCTGCGTCGTCGGCGAGGCCGACAGCGCCTGCGTCGAGGCGCTCACCGACGCCGACGGGCGCTTCACCCTCGAGGTCCCGCAGTGCCGGCCGGAGCCCTTCCAGTGCGAGCTCCGCCCGCTCCTCGTCGAGGCCGAGGGCTGCGCAGAGGAGACCGCCCGGGTCGAGATGGCCGCCGACGACGCGCAGACGATCACCCTCGCCTGCGCCCAGCCCTGAGGCGGAGCGCTCCTGCGCCCGACGTCGCCGACCTGCGCCCTACCCCCCGTTTGGCGACTGGCGCGGCCGCGAATCGCCGCCGCGCCACGCCTGTGTTACACGTCCCTGGCCCAGATGATGCTCGTCCGACGCCATGCAAGTCATCGTCGGCGATCCACCCGGCTCGCCCTGTGGATCGCCGCGGCCTCCGTCGCGCTCGGCCTCCCCGCCGATCGCGCCGTCGCCGCGCCGGAGATGCTCCCGGTCCCCAGCGATCCCGAAGATGTCCCCGCCCCGTCGTCGGGGGATCCCGCGGCCGCGTCGTCGATGGTCGCCGGCGCGACCTTCGAGCTCCCGCCCAACGCCGACGTTCTCGCCCTCGAGCAGATCCTCCAGTCCGCGTACGAGAAGTCGCCCGAGGTCCAGGTCGCGCAGGCCCGGGTCCAGCTCGGCGACGCGGCGATCGAGGGCGAGCCGCTGATCCAGTGGAACCCGCAGGTGTGGATCGGCGTCGGCCTGCGGGCCAACGCCAACGGCCGCAACTTCGAGATCCAGTCGCAGCTCGATCAGCAGATCGAGATCTTCGGCGAGCGGCGCATGCGGATCCGGGCGGCGCGGGCCTACAAGCGCCAGCTCGAGCGCGAGCTCGACAAGGTGAAGTGGTCGATCTACGCCCAGGTCCACGCGGCCTACAACACCGCCCTCCTCGCCAAGCAGCGGGCCGAGACCGCGGCCGGCGTCGTCGCCTTCTCGCAGCGCCTCGTCGACACCGCCAAGCGGCGGGCCGCGGCCGGCGAGATCTCGAACCTCCGCGTCCGCATCGCCGAAGGCGAGTTCGCCCAGGCCCGCCAGCGCAAGCTCGCCGCCGACCTCGACTTCAAGGTCGCCGCCAACCGCCTCTCCGAGTCCGCCGGCTGGGCGAAGGATCGCCTCCTCGTGCCCTCGGGCGACCTCCGCCTGCCCGAGAAGGTCGGCGATCCCGACAGCTTCTACGACAAGGCGATGACCGAGCACCCGATGATCGCGGCCCAGCAGGCCGCGGTCGAGACCGCCGAGGCCCGCCTCGCCGCGGCCAAGCGCGACCGCTTCCCCGAGCCGATGGTCGGCGCCTACTACAGCCGCGAGAACGAGCCCGGCGGCGTCGGCGTGCCGACCTCCGTCGGCCTGGCGACCGTGACGATCCCGATCCCGCTGTGGCAGCGCAACCAGAAGGCACGCGCCCGGGCCAAGGCCGAGCTCGAGGTCGCCCGCGCGGAGCTCGGCGCCGTCGAGTACCGCCTCGGCCTCCAGATCCGCCGCGCCGTCGAGGCGGTCAACACCGCCGCCGAGCGCGTCGAGACCTACTCCCGCGACGTCGTCCCGCGCTTCGAGGAGAACATGGAGATGCTCGAGCAGGCCTTCGAGCTCGGCGAGGTCGACATCATCGAGGTCTTCGTCGCCCGCTCGCGCTTCCTGGCGATCCAGACCGAGGCCCTCGACGCCTACGGCAGCTACTACCAGGCGATCCGCGACTTCGAGAGCCTGGTCGGCACGAGCTACACCGACGCCGTGGCCACGAGCCCGCGGCGCTGAGCCGCGGAGGCCGGCTCCCCCTCCCCTGCGGCGCGTCGCCGCGGGCTCGACGTGAGGTCGCGCCCGGCGGCGCCAATTTGCCAAAAGGGTGACGTCGGGGCAGGCTTGCGCTCGCTCGCGCCGAGCCGCCCAGAGACCACAGACGATGAGCTACGAGTTCTACAAAGCCCTCCACATCCTCGGGATCGCCCTCCTCTTCATCTCCCTCGGCGGCCTCGCCGGCCACGCGCTTAACGGGGGGACGAAGGAGACCAACAAGGGGCGCGGGCTGATGGTCGCCAGCCACGGGATCGGGCTCCTGCTCATCCTCGTCGCCGGCTTCGGCATGCTCGCCAAGATCGGCGGCAACATGCTCCCGGGGTGGATCCACCCGAAGCTGCTGATCTGGCTGCTGATGGGCGCGGCGCTGATGCCCCTCCAGCGCAAGCCGGCGCTCGCCAAGCCGCTGTGGTTCGTCCTGCCGATCCTGGCGATGACGGCGGGCTACCTCGCCCTCAGCCACTCGTAGTCGGCTGGTCTTCAGGACATACGCGCGGCGGCGCGTCGCCGCGCCGGTCTACTTCGGGGTGCCGAAGGTCTGCGTCCAATAGAACGTGTACTGACCGGCGCCCTCGTAGAGGCCGACGCCGATCTCCTTGTAGGTCGGGTTCATCAGGTTGGCGCAGTGCTCGTCGCTGGCGAGCCAGCCGTTGACCGCGTCGGCGGCGGTCATCGGCCCGCCGGCGATGTTCTCACCGACCGCCGTCCACGCGTAGCCGGTCTTGTCGATGCGATCGGAGGGGCCCTCGCCGTCGGGGTTGACGTGGTTGAAGAAGCCGCGCTCCGACATGTCCTGCGAGTGGGCCCGGGCGGCGCAGGTCAGGTGCGGGCTCGCCGTGAGCGGCCCCGCCGGCGCGAAGTCGCCGTTGCTCCCGCAGCTCGTACCCGTCGCCCGGACCTCGTTGACGAGGGCGACGACGTCGGCCTCCTCCGCCTCCCAGGGGTCGAGCCACTTGGTCGCCGACACTGGGTAGCAGTAGGGGGTCATCCACACCGCGTCGTTCTCGCCGCCGGTGGTCTCGGCGCCGGTGCTGTCGGTGTCAGTGTCGGTGCCCGTGCTCGTCGCCGTCGCCGTCGCCGTCGCGCTATCGCTGCCGGTCGCCGACGCGCTCGTCGACGCGCCGTCGCTGTCGCTCGCCTCGCCGTCGTCGCCGCATCCACCTGCCCAAAGCGACAGGCTCGCGGCGAGCAGCGGCGCGGCCGCGCGAGCCGACCTCATCGGACCTCGTCGCCGACCACGAGGGTCCAGTAGCTGCGGTGGGCGGGGACCGCCTCCTCGCCCTCCGGCGGCGCCTCGGGCTCCGGAAGGACGACGACGCCGACCCCCACGCCGTCGAACTCGGCGGCGAAGAGCTTCCAGCAGTGGTGCTCGCTCTCTAGCCAGGAGTCGACGGCGTGATCGGCGACCGTCCAGCCGGCGCCGACGGTCGCCGCCCAGAGCCCGTAGTCGTAGTCGACGGCGTCGAGGCGATCGGCGACGCCGAGCGCGTCCTCGGCGACGTAGCCGACGTAGTTGTCGGCGGCCATGTCGAGGCTGTGGAGGCGGGCGGCGCAGCGGAGCTCGGGATCCATGGGGAGGGGCCCCTGCGGCGGGAAGGTCCGCTCGCCGCAGCGCCCGCCGGTGCGCCGCTCCTCGCCTATCCGCTCGAGCACGCGCGCCTCGAAGATCGCGCCCTCCTCGGTCCACTCGCGGGCGTCCTCACAGCCGGCGACGCCGGCGAGCGGGTCGACGGGCTCGCCGCTGTCGTCGGGATCGCAGGCCGAGGCCGCGAGGGCCAGGCCCCCGGCGAGGAGGAGGGCTCGTCCGCCCCGACAAGCGACCAACGACGACCCCGCGCGCCACACCATGCGGGGAAGAAGGTAGCGAGGCGGCGCTTCCCTTGGCAAGCGGACGCGCGCGGCGCCACGAAGGCCTCGACCCTGCGACGAGCGCGGCGCGAACAAGCCAGGGCCCTCCGCCACGGACTCCTCAGGGCCTGCGACGAAAGCCCCGCCTGGGCTCACGCAGCGAGTCGTCGGCCCAGATCGCTCCGCCAATACCCTGGCGTCTTGGGGGAGCGATCTGGGCCGACGAGCGAGCTGCTAGGCGCGAGAAATGAACGCCGGAGGCCCAGGAGCGGGCCTCCGGCGAGAGCGTCGGAGCAAGAAGGGTGTAGAGCGCGTGCGCGCCCCGTGGATAAGGAAGTCCAAAGCGTCGCAGGAGCGACGCCCGGGTGATACGGCGGCCTCGGCGATTCGCCAAAACTCCTGCAAAATTCTCGAGACTGCGTGCTTTGCGCGCAAGTAAATACCTCTCAGCGGCCGTTCTCCGCGTTCCGGCGCGCAGGCGCGGCCTCGAGAGCGCCGGCAGGCGCCGCCCTCGAGCCACGCGGGTCCGCGACGCCGAAGCGAGTGCGCTGCTACAGTCCCAGGCCAGGCATGGCCGAGCACAGGCGACGAACGTTCCTGCGCGGCGCCGCCGCGCTCGCCCTGGCCGCGCAGGGGTCCTCGACGGCGCGCGCGCGGATGCCTGGGCTGCGCCCCGATCCGCTGCGCGACGGCCCCGAGGAGGTCCTCGAGGTCGACCTCCCGCAGCTCGAGTACCCCGGCCGCTGGAACCCGCGCCCCGGGGCGATGCGAGAGCTCGCCCTCGAGGCCCGCCTGCGCACCCGCCTGGAGCCGCTGCGTGAGCCGACGACGGTCAAGCCCGAGGCCGACGCGCTCTTCAACACGCCCTTCCTCTACATCGCCGGCGAGGGCGAGCTGCCGGCGCTCGGCGACGCCGCCGAGGCCCGCCTCGCCCGCTTCCTCGACCTCGGCGGGATGCTCGTCTTCGACGCCGCCGACGGCGGCACCGATCGCGGCTTCGAGCGCGACGCGACCGCGCTCCTCGGGCGCATCGCCCCCGGGGCGCCGCTCGCCCCGGTGTCGCCCGAGCACGTCCTCTACCGCTCGTTCTACCTCGTCGACGCCCCGGTCGGCCGCACGGCGACGGCCGAGCGCGCGCTCAGGATCGAGGATGAGGGCCGCCTCAAGGCGCTGCTCATCCGCAACGACCTCGGCGGCGCCCTGGCCCGCGGCGCCGATCGCCTCCCTACCTACCCCTGCGTCCCCGGCGGCCCGCAGCAGCGCGAGGAGGCGCTGCGCTTCGCGGTCAACATCCTCCTCTACGCGACCT